>CASBQX010000384.1 GCA_949127925.1 Synechococcales cyanobacterium PMM_0002 | reverse complement strand
GGAAGCTTCTTGATCAGTGCCGGAGAGGGGCGCTAATCCGATATAGTTCCGTATGGACAGGTTTTAGCTGCATTGGCGATCGCTCAGGAGTCTGGCTGTGATAGGGAAAACGCGTTGGTGGAATACGGTCAGGCCGCTATTAGCAGGAATAATGGCGATGGTGCTAGGTTTGAGCCTGGTAGCCTGCGCCGATCGCCCTGCTGGTAAAAACGTGCGTCCATCGGGGGCAAACGCTCCGCTGGTAGGCAATGTATCGGAAGTGTCGCCGCCTGCTGCCCTGCAAGAACTGCGCCCATTTCTGGAAACCTACCAGCCTCAGATTAAAATTCTCAGCCCGCGTCCTGGGGAAGTTTTAACCGACGAGCAAGTTTCCGTGCGCGTCCAGGTCAAAGACTTACCTATCTATAAAGACAAAGATCTGGGGTTAGGGCCTCACTTACATGTGATTTTGGACAACCAGCCCTATCAGGCCATGTATGACCTAGAGCAGCCGCTGGTGTTTAAGGATTTAGCGCCGGGAACCCACACCATCCGGGCGATCGCGTCTCGCCCCTGGCATGAAACCTTCAAAAACGATGGAGCCTTTGCGCTAACCACGTTTCATGTGTTGACCAAAACGCCAGAAAACCAGCCTGTGAGCGGTCAACCGCTGTTGACCTACAGCCGCCCTACGGGAACCTATGGTGCCGAACCCGTCATGTTAGATTTTTATCTGACCAACGTGCCGCTGCATCTGATTGCTCAAGAGCGGACTGACGACAGCATTCAAGACTGGCGGATTCGGGCTACGGTGAATGGTGCCAGTTTTATTTTTGATGAGTGGCAGCCAATCTACTTAAAAGGTCTAAAACCAGGGAAAAACTGGGTGCAGCTAGAACTGCTGAATGAAGACGGAGACGCGATCGCCAATGCCTTTAACAACACGGTACGGCTGATTAATTACCAACCCGGCGGCAGCGATACCCTCTCAAAACTAGTGCGGGGTGAACTAACGGCAGCTGAGGCTCGGGGCATTGTTGATCCAAACTATGTGCCAGAGCCGCCCCAGCCCAGTCCCACACCTAGTCCCACACCTAGTCCCACACCAGTCGAGAGTCCGCAGGAACCAGCTGCCAGCCCCACGCCAAGCACCGCACCTACCCCCATTACTAGTCCCGACGCGTCTCCTACCCCAGCGCCCAGCGCCAGCCCAGTTTCCCCGCGCGCTCAACCGTCAGCTAAACGGACACCCAGAGTCAGGCGATCGCCTGTGGCTCAGCCAGAGCCAATTTCTACCCCAGAGCCGATTTCTACCCCAGAACCGACGCTGGTGCCGCAGGTGGAGCGATCGCCCAAATCTAGCTTGATGGCTCCAGTTGAACCAAGCCCAGTTGGTATTCCGCCATCGCTTAAGGTACCCCAAGAGGCAGCTCCATCAGCTTTGACGGAGCCAGACCCTGCTTCTTCAACGGCTCTGAAGGCAGAGCTTAGGCAGCAGAAACCCTCGGGAGCCACCTATCTCGATCGCTTCCGACGGCAGTTTTCTGGTTCTAAAACTACTACTACTAGTCCTATCGCTCCTAGTAGTTCACGAGCAGGGTCTCCTGCTGCTCCAGCGACAGAAGACCCGCTACCGGAACTATCATCACCGCCCATACCAACGCCGCCCATGCAAACGCCGCCAACATCAACGCCGCCAACATCAACGCCAACGCCAACTATCACTATCGAACTCGATCAATAGATACCTGCCAGATCAGTAACGGGAACGTAAACTAGATGTCACAATTGCACTGAATTAGTTCACCAAAACGTAACGATACGTTAAGGTGTATTTCATTTCGATCACATCCCTAGAAACCTCCCCCCATCTACCTCCCAGTCCGTGGTAGGATTCTCCTCAGTAGATATTGTTTTTTTAGAGATTGGGAGACGACCTTTGGCACTCCGGGTTGCTGTAGTTGGTTCCGGTCCGGCAGGTTCCTCCGCTGCCGAGACTTTAGTAAAAGCAGGTATCGAAACTTATTTGATCGAGCGCAAGCTAGATAACGCCAAACCTTGTGGTGGTGCAATTCCCTTGTGCATGGTGGAAGAGTTTGACTTGCCGCCCGAAATCATTGATCGTCGCGTTCGCAAGATGAAAATGATCTCGCCCTCAAACATTGAGGTCAACATCGGCGGCACGCTCAAAGATGATGAATACATTGGCATGTGCCGTCGAGAAGTTTTAGATGGCTTCTTGCGCGAGCGCGCTCACAAGCTGGGTGCCAAGCTGATTAACGGCACCGTTTATGCAGTAGATATTCCCACTAGCAACACGGCTCCTTACACGATCCACTATGCGGATCACTCCAACGGGAGCTTGGAAGGAACCGCTCACACCCTTCAAGTTGATTTAATTATCGGTGCCGATGGAGCCAATTCGCGGGTTGCCAAAGCCATTGATGCCGGGGATTATAACTACGCGATCGCCTTCCAGGAGCGCATTCGCCTCCCCGAAGACAAAATGGCTTACTACCACGAACTCGCTGAGATGTACGTGGGAGACGATGTATCGCCTGATTTTTATGCCTGGGTTTTCCCCAAACATGACCACGTTGCCGTTGGCACAGGCACGATGAAGGTGAACAAGGCTAAAATCAAGCACTTGCAGGCTGGCATTCGCCAGCGGGCTGCCCATCGACTAGAAGGCGGTGAAATCATCAAGGTAGAAGCCCATCCCATCCCTGAACATCCTCGGCCTCGCCGGGTTGTCGGTCGCGTCGCGCTCGTAGGTGATGCCGCTGGGTATGTGACCAAGTCATCGGGCGAAGGCATTTACTTTGCAGCCAAATCTGGACGGATGTGTGCCGAAACCATTGTGGAATTTTCCAATGCAGGGCAGAGCGTTCCGACAGAAAATGACCTTAAGGTCTACCTGAAGCGCTGGGACAAGGCATATGGTCTCACCTACAAGGTGTTAGATCTATTGCAAACTGTCTTCTATCGCTCCGACGCCACCCGCGAAGCCTTCGTGGAAATGTGTGCCGACATCGATGTGCAGCGACTCACGTTTGACAGCTACCTCTACAAAACGGTGGTGCCTGCCAATCCGCTGGCGCAGTTGAAGATTACGGCCAAAACCATTGGTAGCCTGCTGCGCGGCAGTGCTCTGGCTCCCTAACCGTACAGTTTGAGCTATTGAGTTAGTAAACAAGCTAGTCAAAGAGGGCGATCGCTTCCACCATGGGGCGATCGCCCTTTTTTGTGACATCAATCACTCAGCCTCTTGATGAACGTCACTCCTAGTCCGGATACCCATCACCTAGCTATTTGCCCCATGACCCCATACTTAGGATATGAATCTTGGCCTGAACGCCTTACTCCTTCGAGCTACAGCGGCAGCGTCTCAAAGATTTAAATTTCCTCCTACAAAACATGCTCCTAAAGCCACACCTTCAACGTGTGGCTTTTTATTTTTTGTGAGGTAGAGCTAGAGAATGGATGCCCGCGAATGCGGGAATGACGGACTTGATCCTGCGGTGGCGTGACGGGTTCACGACCATGCCCTAGCTTTCTACATCCATTGGAACAGGCGGTACAGTCGGAGTTTCAGCGTAAGGCACTATCGGTGTTTGAGGGTCACGCATGACGCTGGCAATTTGGCCGATTAGTTGGCTGAGTTTGCCATCTTCTAACAATGTATTGATCAAGGCTAGGCCGCTGGTCGAGAACATCAGTTTGTTGACATCGGGAGCGCCGCCATTGCCGTTTGCCCCAGGGAAGGCATAGATCCGGGCATCGCCCAATACGCCCGGTTGTGGCGACAGCGCTTGCAGCACTTCGGGTAGTCGCTCTGCTAGCTGTGGCCAAATGGTAGTAAACGTTTGGGCGGTTAGGTTGGCGTTGCTGATCAGATTTTGAGCTGCATAGAGCGCCTGCAAGCCTTCGGCTTCGGCTAGCGACTTGTCACGGTTGGCATCGGCCAGAGTTCGCAGGGCATCGGCTTCTAGCTCTGCGGCCTGTTTGGCAATTTCTGCTTGGCGGCGGCGGCGAAATACATCGATTTCCACCACGTTTTGGTCGGCAATGCGGCGCTCTTCGGCAGTGCGCTGGGCGACAATGACGGCCAGTTGGCGCTGCCGTTCAGCCACTTCTAGCTCGGTAGCAGTGGTCACGGCAGACTCGGCTCGCGCCCGTTCGGCTTCCGCTTCCAGGCTTTCTTTGCGCTTGGTGGCAATGGCGATCGCCGCATTTTCCTGAGCGACTTTAGCCAATCGTTCCGACTCGGCCACCTGCACTAGAGATTCTAGCCGCTGCGAGTCTACGGTTTTTTGTCGGGTAATATCTGCCAGTTCTGTCTCTTGCTGCTGTAGGGCTTGGGATACCCGCAGTTTTTTCTGCTGCTCCTCTAAAGCAATATCAGCATTAATTTGGCTCTGCCTAACGCTGAGCTGGCGACGAATTTCTTCCTCTTCCACCGATTGTTCTTGCAAAATCTTGGCGCGTTGGATCGAAGCCGATTCTTTTGCCTTGGCTTCTTCTACTTCCCGCTCTCGCTGAGCTTTGAGCGCTTCTACCTGAAAGTTTTGCTCCAGGCGGGCGGTTTCTTTTTCTTGGGCAATTTGCAGCGATCGCTTCTCTGCATCCAGTTCCTTTTGCTCGATCGCCACCCGCGTTACCAGCTCCACCTCACGCTTTTGCTGAATCGATTTTTGAATCGTTTCAGTTCGCAGCCGCACGCCCTGGGCATCAAAAAAGTTATTCGTGTCGTAGGTATCGCTTTCTTGAATTTCTGATACCGCAATGTTGTTCAGCGTCAGCCCCACCTTAGCCAAGTCAGGCTGCATCAGGTTTAACACCTCTTGCGCAAAGCCCAATTTATCGGAATCAATCTCGGCCAAATTTTTGGTTTTTGCCGCCGCTCGAATCGCATCATCTGCCCGTTTTTCTAGGGCATTCTTAATATCTTCGGGGGTAATTTTGTTGCCCTGCGACAGACGGGCGGCTGCCGTCAGCACATCCTCATCGGAAGCAGTAATACACACATAAAAGGTGGCGCGCATATCGGCGCGCATATAGTCCTTGGTGCGGACGGCCAACTTCCCGGCCCGCTCCACATCGATCGAAATTTCGCGCAACGGCACTCGGGTCAGTTCGTGGAATCCCGGCAGCACCACGCAGCCCCCGTTGAGAATCACCGTTTTGCGCTTAATAAACACGCCGCCCGTGCGCACAAATGCCTCGTTATTTGGCGTGATTTTATAAACGCGAGTGTAGGCCCAGAGCGCCAGCAGCAGCATGATGACCAATCCGGCAATCAACCCAGGAAAAAATAAAATTCCACCTAGCTGGCCGACAGAGGGTGTGAGCGGCAGTGCCGGGACGGTTTGGGCGATCGCAAACTCATCTGAAGTTTGAGTGTCGCTCAGTTCAAGTTGGGAGACTTCGGGTGCCGAAACAGTGGGCAGGGCTTGAATCAAGGTGAGCCAAAACAGCATGGAGTTTCTAACCTTTGCGTGAATTTTGAGTTTCGGATGTTGAACGTTTAAGGGGAATCGTTAAGTCGATTGGGCTGATTGAACCAAGCTGCTTGATCGGGGCTATCTTTAACGATCACCAGATAGCCCGAACTCGATCGCTCAATTACTAGCACTTTTTCTCCCCGCTGCGGCAGAGTCCTGGCCCATTCGGGCAGCATGGCATTAACTGTGACCCGATTGTGAGCGGCGTCTAACACATCCACTTGGCCAATTTTACCCGTGCTGACGGCTGGAATTTGGCTGGTGCTAACGATGCCAATGCATCCCACTAGGCGATCGCCACTAGAATCTTCCCCAAAAGAAGCAAACATTTTGCCAATTGGCTTAGCAATTTGCCCGCCCAAGGCAAGAGAGATGACAAAAGAACCCACTAAGATAATGCCACCTGCCAGTCTACCCAGCAGGCTGCCCACAGCACCTCCTACCGCTACGTTGATCATCCAGCCGACTACCCCCCAGAGGCTAAAATCTATTGCCAGTAGAATTAGCAGCGGGGCTTTCCCCACACCAAACCAGCCCAACGATTGCAGCACGTTAAACTCGCTGGCATCGGCATCGGTATCGAGGTTGAGGGCATGGCCGATATCGGTATCCACGTCTGAGTCTACGTCTGCGTCAAACTCGGCATCATCATCACCGCCACCAAACACAATAATGAATATGAATAGCAGAACGCCAAGACCCAACAGAATCCAATAAGGGAGATTTGAGCCGTCGAACAGGGGCATGGGGAGTTTGGGGATAAGAGGGTGAAGGCTCGGCTATCCTCAAAGTAGCTGCTTTAGAATGGAATTAGAGAAAACGAAAAGTTTTTTAAATCTTTGCAAGGCGGAATTTTAGATCATGGAACTTAAGCGAATTGGGCATGTAGCCATTGCGGTCGATGATCTAGATCGATCGGCGCAGTTCTACCAAAATTTGGGGATGGAATTGGTCTGGAAAGACCCAGACTGGGCCTACTTGAAAGCTGGAGACGATGGGCTAGCGCTATTGGGTAAGAGCTATTCGCAGGCAGGGCCTCACTTTGGCTTTGTATTTAGCGATCGCGCTGAGGTCAACGTCGCCTACGATCGCCTTAAAGCCGAGGGCGTCAATCTCACTGACATTCACGAGCACCGCGACGGGACTGCTTCATTCTATGGCCGCGACCCCGATGGCAACTGGTTTGAATATCTATACGAACCCGCTCCGGTTGCCAGTCTCAGCTAGAGTCGCATCCGTCTCGTAGGGGCGGTTCGTGGACGCGCAGCGGCTGTGCAAGCGCTACCGCCTTTCCAGAAATGCTCCGAAAGATCTACCCCAAGTTGAATTAAAGCTCAGGGTTGCCCACCTAGAGTAGGAATGCCGTCAGTTTTAATCTGGGTTTTTGTGGATATTTACATTCTTGATCTGCTAGTTTTGGGGATCTTGCTGCTAGCAGTGTCCTTGGGTTCCGGCTGGATTGAGCGACTACCGCTGTCCTACGCCTTGATTTATTTACTGGTTGGGATTCTGCTCAGTCCCTATGGGTTCAATCTAATTCAATTGCGCCCCGAAGCAGATTTTTTGCAGCGTTTAACAGAGCTGGTCGTGCTAATTTCTCTGTTTAGCTGCGGCTTAAAGATGAACCGTCCGCTCAACCCCTGGGCGTGGAACTCTACGGGTCGATTGATTGGGCTATTGATGCCGATTTCGATCTTTGCAACAGCTGGCATCGGGCACTGGGTGCTGCGACTAGAATGGGGCGTGGCGATTTTACTCGGCGCAATTTTGGCTCCCACCGATCCCGTTTTGGCTTCTGAGGTGCAGCTGGATGACCCGCAAGACAAAGACGAGTTGCGCTTTGGCTTAACGTCGGAAGGGGGGCTAAACGATGCGCTGGCGTTTCCATTTGTCTATTTTGGGCTGCATTGGTTAGAGAATGACCAGTGGCAAACCTGGTTTGTAAGTTGGGTTTTGGTGGATCTGCTGTGGGCGATCGCCGCTGGGCTGTTCATGGGAGTGGCGATCGCCAAACTGCTGGGCTGGCTAGAACAATGGCTGCAATCATACCGTCCGGTTGACGAGTTGATGGATGACTTCATCGGCCTCAGTACGGTTCTGCTGACCTATTCTTTAACCGAATTAGTCAATGGCTACGGCTTCCTGGCTGTGTTTGTGGCGGGTGTGGTGCTGCGCTCTGACTGCCTCAATGCTGAAAAATCGGCATCTCGCCTGCACTTCATGGAACGGCTAGAAAAGCTCACCGAAGTTGGCACGATCTTACTGCTGGGATCACTTTTGCGGATTGAGCCAATGGTACGCTTTGCCGCTCCGGCTTTATTAATTGCAGCGCTACTATTATTTGTGATTCGCCCGCTCGGAGCCTGGATCAGCACCATTGGCTCGCCTGTCCATCCAGCAACTCGCTGGCTGTTTGGTTGGTTTGGGATTCGCGGCGTGGGTTCGCTCTATTATTTGAACTATGCCCTCAGCCATGGCTTGCGCGACAGCGATGGAGAGCTGATCGCCTGGGTGACATTTATTGTAGTCATCGTGTCTGTGACACTGCATGGCGTTAGCTCCACCCCCCTGATGAAGTGGTACGAACGCCATGTGGAAGGCCATGAGGAGAGTAATCAGGTATTACTACAGGACAAATCTAAGCGTTGAGACTGGCGATCGCATGACTCAAAAAGGTTGATCTAAAACGGTGAGAATTAGCGATCGCCTCGCTGAAGCTGGTGCAGTAAAGTAGACAATTCCATCACTAGCCAATCTTGCTCCGCAGGTTTTAGCCCTGCCCCAATCATGTAGTTTTGGTGACGGGTGCGGATGATGCCAAACCGCTCGTGCCCCCGTTTCAGCAGCACCACTTGACACTCCCCGGC
>CASBQX010000383.1 GCA_949127925.1 Synechococcales cyanobacterium PMM_0002 | reverse complement strand
TGTTCGGCAATTTCTTGGTTGGTTAAGCCCGCCGTCACTAGTTCGACAATTTGGAGTTCCCGATTGGACAACGTACTAGAGTGCTGCGACTCATCCACTGCCATAACCTGCACCGCTCCGTATAAGTACCTACCTAATACTCTAATTCTAGGCGGATGTTCCCAAAAGCAGTTGGGGAATCTAGTAGAAGACGGCGCAAGTTTAGCTACCGTAGGGCGGGCATCTTGCCCGCGCAGGCTGGAAGCCTGCACTACGAACGGTAGGCAGATTTATGCCTCAGACTACTAGTTCATCTGCCGCCGTTGGCCAGCGTAAATTAGTAGGCATAAACCAAAAAGTATCCAGTATTCTGAGAAAGGCGGCTCTGAACCCGGCGTTCCTGATTTTTTAATTTATCCCTGCTTGGAGCGATCGCCTCAAAATGTATTCTTCTCGCCGTTCTCTGTTGCGTTTAACCTGGCTGAAGGGTCTATTTTTGGTGGTGCTGATGATTATTGCCCAATTTTGGGGGAGCGTGATCCCAACTGGCCTAGCGGCAACTGCCCCGGTTTCCGAAGATGCTCCGGCGATTGAGCAGCCTGCTCCCGTCCGCTCAAATTTAGGCGCTGAAGATATTTCTTCGGAAAAGGTGAGTCAATTCGTTCATGCCTATCTCAAGGTGCTAGCTTTGGTAGAACAGCGCGAAGGCGATTTGCAGGCCGCTGAAACTCAACTAGAATCGCTACGGGTACAGCAAGAAATTGAGACAGAAGCATTTGCCACTATCGAGTCCGCAGGGCTAACCTGGCAGGAGTATCTGCAATTATTGGGTCTGGCCAACACCGATCCGGAGTTTGGCGAACGGATTGTCACCCAGTTACAAGAAATCGCAGAGTAAGCCCGACGCTATCCTTTAACCCCCCATCCCTTTCATGACTATTTCTCGTGTTCTCTGTTTAGGCGAAGTGCTGTTAGATTACCTGTCTGATGAGCCAGGGAAACCGTTAGAGCAAGTGATGTCGTGGACTGCCTATCCGGGTGGTGCACCTGCCAATGTGGCCTGTGCCCTAGTAAAGCTGGGTACAGCCGCCGGGTTTATTGGCTGCGTTGGAGCCGATGCCGATGGAGATGCTTTGGTCCACCTGTTGCACGATGTTGGTGTAGACGGCACTGGCATTCAGCGGCATGCGACCGCTCCTACGCGTGGGGTGTATGTGGTGCGTACGGAGGAGGGCGATCGCCACTTTGCTGGGTTTGGCCATCGTGATACAGCAGAGTTTGCCGACACGCATTTGCAGGCAGATGGGCTGCCCGGTGAGCTATTTGAACAGGCCGACTTTTTAGTATTGGGTACCTTAGAGCTAGCCTATGCAGATTCAGCGGCGGCGATCGCCCGCGCCCTAGAGCTAGCTGAACAGCATTTCGTCAAAATTGTCGTGGATGTGAATTGGCGACCCGTATTTTGGACTGACCCCGAGGCGGCTAAAGCCCCAATTCACGACCTGCTCAAACGGGTTGATTTTCTAAAACTTTCGGCAGAAGAGGCCGAGTGGCTATTTGAAACCCGCGATCCCAGCGTCATTGCCCACCGGGTGGGGACGCTGGAAGGGGTGCTGATTACCGATGGGGATAAGGGCTGCGCCTATTGCTTAAACGAAAATGAGGGTAGAGTCCCGGCATTCCCAATTGAGGTAGAAGACACAACGGGAGCGGGAGATTCATTTGTGGCCGGCTTTTTGCATCAGCTGTGTGAGCGGGGGATTCATGCCCTTGGTGACCCTCAAACGGCTCGTGATATGGTGGTGTACGCCAGCGCTATCGGTGGTCTGACGGCGACTCGGGCGGGGGCGATCGCCGCTCAGCCCAGCCCTGCCGAAGTGCAAGCATTTCTCTATATGCATCAACAGCAGGCCAGCCGCATTCGGGGAAATGGGGCAGACTGATGGCCATCGAAATTGAGCGCAAGTTCTTGGTGCAGGGCGACGGCTGGCGACAGCTAGGCACAGGTGTGCCCTATCGGCAGGGATACATCATGTCGAGTCAGGGCAAAACAGTCCGCGTGCGTCGAGCCGGCGATCGTGGCTATTTGACGATTAAAGGAGGCACGCAAGGGATTTCTCGGCACGAGTTTGAATACGAAATTCCGTTAAGCGATGCCGAGGAACTGCTAGAGATGTGCGATCGCCCCCTAATCGAAAAGACCCGCTATAAAATTCTCCACCACGAGCTGGTCTGGGAAGTAGACGAGTTTTGGGGCGACAACGAAGGATTGATTATTGCTGAAGTAGAACTCACCGATCCAGATCAACCGCTGCAACTGCCCAACTGGGTAGATCGCGAAGTCTCCTACGACCCTCGCTACTTTAACGCCGCCCTAGCGCGTCAGCCCTACCGCAGTTGGCCAGCAGGCACTTAAAAAAATGGATTGCGTTTTGGGTGGCTGAAACAAGCCACCCAGAACACAATCCATAAACTTTAAGAAAAGAGAACTAGAGGAACGACGCATGAAGATTGGCATCGTGGGCTTAGGACTAATCGGCGGGTCGCTAGCGATTGACTTACATGCCTTGGGGCATACCGTCCTGGCAAGCAGCCGACGAGCAAGCACCTGTCAACAGGCGATCGCCCAGGGCATTGTGACAGACGCCAGCCCCGATCTATCCCTGCTGACTGCCGCAGAGGTGGTTTTCCTATGCACTCCGCTAGGGGCGATTGAGGCTACTTTTAACCAGCTTGCACCCCATCTATCTCCGGACACCATCGTCACAGACGTCGGCTCTGTGAAACAGCCAATCGTGGCGGCGATCGCCCCCCGCTGGGTCAACTTTGTCGGCGGGCATCCGATGGCAGGCACAGCTGAGAGCGGCTTAGATGCCGCCCAGCCTCAGCTGTTTGCCGGCAATCCCTATGTCCTCACTCCCATCGCCACGACGCCACCTCAAGCCTTAAGCACCGTGTCAGAGGTGGTGCGATCGCTGCAAAGCCAGCTCTATCAATGCCCGCCTGCCGATCACGATCGGGCCGTCGCCTGGATTTCTCATTTACCCGTGATGCTCAGCGCTAGTTTGCTCACTGCCTGCATCGCCGAACCCGATCAATCTGTGCTTGAACTGGCCAAAAAACTCGCCAGTTCTGGATTCCGGGATACCAGTCGAGTGGGTGGCGGCAACCCTGAACTGGGCATGATGATGGCTCAATCCAATCAACTTGAACTTTTGCGCTGTTTGGAACTCTATCGCCAAAGCTTAGAGCAGACGATCCACAGCATTCAGCAGCAAAATTGGCCAGCTTTAGAGGCGCAGCTGAACCAAACCCAACACGCAAGACCCGAATTCATCAAACGTCCTCCGGCTTGAGCTGCAATTCGTCTAAACGAGCCAACACTTCTGCACTATGCACAGCTGGGCTGACGCCCAAAAAACGCTCGCGTAGGACACCATCTGGATCTACAAGATAGGTATGGCGGAGAGACATGATGCCCAACCAGGAACCATAGGCTTTGCTAACTGCGCCATCTGTATCGGCTAGTAACGGAAATCTTAACCCTTCAGAATCACAGAATTCTGCATGAGAATCCACATCGTCTACGCTAATCCCGACAATCGCCGCATGACGCTCTGCGTACTTGGGCAGATCTTGCTGAAATCGCCGCGCTTCTAGGGTGCAGCCCGATGTGAAGTCCTGAGGATAGAAGTACACCACAACCCACTGGCCGCGATAATCTGACAAAGAAATGTCACCATCTCCAACATTCGTCGGCAGGGTAAAGGCTGGGGCAGGTTGATCTAAGCTAGGCTGCTCACCCCCTAGAGCCTGCGCAGGAGCAGCGGGCAGAACTAAAAAGACTATGAGACAGGCTGAAATCGCGATCGCAGCCACCTGGCACACTAGCTTGGAGATGAAGGAAACCATAGCCGACTCAAAAATTTAGGACATGAGAAAAACTTAGCACAAGTTTATATTTAAGCAATTGTGCAACGTCAGGGGATATAGGCAGCGGCAAATTCTCCATCTCATGACAACAGCTCCAAAGCAACTCCAAAACAAAAAGACCACTGCGATAATCGCAGCGGCCTTCTTGCTATCTGACCTGTGTTTCAACGTTGAATCTGACACATACCCCCAGGGGAATTCGAATCCCCGTCGCCTCCGTGAAAGGGAGGTGTCCTAGGCCTCTAGACGATGGGGGCACGTAGGTGTCAGACCTTTACTAGGATACGTAATCAACTATGAAAATGTCAACCCCAAAATGTCAGAATTTTTAGTGATTGGAACTCTTCGCAGATAAATCGCAGCAGGCAGGCGAATGGCAGAACGACTCCACGCCCGTGCATGAGCCGCAAGAGTCAGCACAAAGCTTAGCCTCATCTGCCGACTCACCGCTCCCCGATTCAACTCTGATTACGCCAAATCGCTAGAGTTGCGCAGGCGAATTAGCCGCCGCCGCATTTCGGGAGACGCGTCTGTATCTTCTAGCTGCTGAGCCGATACTTCTACTTCAATCTGTTCTAGGTACTCATCTGCCCCACAGGAGAAAGCATCTAGTAAGGCTTCTAGGAGCTGCTCGCGATCGCTCAACACTCCTTTTTCCTCAATCAACCGAAATTTGAGATGAATCTCACAGTCATAAACACCAACTTCGAGGTTAACAGGTTGATATTGTGCAGAACTAGATTTCATCGTCGGAAACGGCACTCCTGCGTAAGAGAGGATAAGGACAACGTGAAGCGATTAGGGAGATCTCGTTGATTATGTTCGGGACGCTTGGGATCAAACAAGAAATAATATGTCTTGAGATAAACAACGTATATTCTTCAGCGTTGCTTAAGATTTAGCGCAGCTTAGTCTAATGTTCCCTAAATGCGAATTTGATCTGCTGTGTCTTAAAGTCAAACCGTTGAATAGTTAGAACAACACCACGGCTAATTTAGACTATTGGGATCAGGGTCATTTAAGCGACGCTTGATAAAAAAATCTGGATTTGCGGTTGAATGGATGATTCACTTGAGGGCACCACAAAGTAGATGTTTTGAACATAACACCATACTCGCTGCGCCAAAAGTAGAATATATAAAGTGTCTGTAAGGAGTTTGAGACTTCTTCACCATTACTTCAAATAACCACCCTCAAACCACTCTAAATTGCTGATGGAGAAAGCAGTTTTGGATGGATCTTTCTGCGTAGATAAAGCAGATTGCCAACATTTTTAAGACACTCTGGAGCAGTCCTAGGGGGGATACGTAGTTCGATTTAATTGTCGAACAAGATGTAAGGGGCTTAACCCCCCACTCGGCGACGACGCTGCCCTTGCTCACTACTCTATAACTTGATTGCAGTGGCTATAAAAATGCTCGATGAAATTGCTCTAAAAAGTTAGCTCTAGCTTGTGTATGGCTAGCTCAAAAGCGCTCTAGGCAGGCAAAGGACATTCACAAAACTCCTCTTGGGTAATCCATTCAACTCTAGTCAGCTAATTTAGGTAGCTAACCTCTGTTTGTTAACAAGTAGATACACTGATCCTACTGATCAGCATGATCAGCAGATGGCTCGGATTAGGGATCGAGATTAAGGATCAAGTTCACGATTCTTCTTAGAAAATATGGAGGTTTGCAATTGACTGGGTGCGTCTGCTGCCGCTGATCTTGTTCTCATTTTGATTAGCGACTACTGAAGAGTGAGCGATCGCCATTCAATCCGAGCAATGGTCTAAATCCGCCAACTAAATCCACCAACTAAATCCGCACCCTAAATCCGCAAAATCAGCCGTGCCACGCTGAGGTAGATAAAGACACCCAGAACATCTACGAAAGTGGTGATAAACGGGGCAGACATCAGGGCGGGATCGAAGCCAATGGTTTGAAACAGGAAGGGGAGGGCTGAACCTGCTAGCGATGCCAGGATCGAGATCGACACTAAACTCACTCCAACGGCGATCGCCACTGCCAAATTTCCTTGCAGTAGGTAAGCCCAAACCAGCACGACCGCTCCTAGCATTAAACCCAAAAAGGCTCCGGCGATCGCCTCGCGTCGAATCACGCCAAAGGCATTGCTCAACCGAATTTCATCTGTGTTCAAGCCGCGAATCACAACAGTAGACGACTGGGCACCTACGTTGCCACCTGTCCCAATCAAGAGGGGAATGAATGCCGCTAGCGAGACGACTTGTGCCAATACATCTTGCTGGCTGCGGATGACGGCACTGGTAGCGGTATTGGTAATCAGCAGCACAAATAGCCACACGACCCGTCGTCGCGCAACGGTTAATAAATTGGTCTGAAAATAGCTAGCATCGCCCGTCTCTAACCCACCCAGTTTGTAGATATCTTCGGTTGCTTCCGCTTCTAAAACGTCTAGCACGTCATCAACAGTGATAATCCCCACTAAGCGCTGTTCCGCATCGACTACGGGTAGCGCCAAGAAGTCGTAGCGCTGGATCAGGCGGGCTACTTCTTCTTGATCGGTATCGGTTTGCACATAGACCACATCGCGCACCATGACGTTGGCAATTTTTTGCTCTGGCTGAGCAATTACCAGCGATCGCAGTGACAAGATACCGGTTAAGCGCCGAGCTGCATCGGTGACGTAGAGGTAGTAAATTGTTTCACTGACGCTGGCTAAACTGCGGATGCACTCTAGCGCTTTAGCCACATCCCAGGCTTCTTCGAGCGCCACGTACTCGGGCGTCATGATCCGTCCGGCGGTGTCTGGCTCGTAGCCCAGCAGCAGCGCTGTTGCGCCGCGCTCTTCGGGGCTGAGCTGGCTGAGTAGACGGGACACTACCTTAGCAGGCAGTTCATCAAACAGCCGCACCCGGTCGTCAGGAGACATTTTATCGACGATATCCAACACATCTTGCCGCCGCAGCTCTTGAATCAGTGCCTGCTGCACACCGGTGTCGAGATATTCGTAGACCTGGATGGCTCCACTTTTTGACAGCAAGCGAAAGGCGATCGCCTGCATGGTTTCTGGCAAGCCTTCGATGGCTTCGGCAATATCCGCAGGTTGAACTGGCACCAGTAGAGCCTTTGCCCCCTGGAGGTTATTTTGTTCCAGCAGTCCTTGGAGTTGCGATCGCACTAGCTCCTGCAACTCTTTGCGAGAGAACGTCTGGGCAGCAGATGATTCGTCGTTGGTGAATGCCAATGGTGTAGGGTGACAAAATGTTAGGGTCTGACATCAGTCTATAGGACTGACGCAATCGAATGATTCTGTCCGTGCGACGTCGCAGTCAGCGCCTGTTTTTGCCTCCTGGCTCCTAATTCTGGGTAGCGATTGGCACAGGCTTCTCCCACTCCCTTATTCTGGTAGATAGAACTGGAGAAATTGCCATGACTGAGCCAATGATCTATCAGGGACAGTTCGGAGAATTTACGATTACCGATAGCGATCGCCAAGGGGTGATCATTTACCGGGCGGGGCTGATGGTGGCCGCGCTATGTTTTGCAGCGGGCGTGGCGTTGGTCGTGGGGCAAGGAGGCGATCGCACTATTTTGCCCCTGCTGTCACTGCTCTATACGGTCTTTTTGCTGGCCTTAGGGGTCAGCTTGCTCACCATCCATATTTATATGGGCGCGTTGCACCGCATGCTTCAGGTGTGTTGGCTGGTAGGCGTTGGGGCGGCGATCGCGGTTTCCCACGGTGATCCCGACCCGTTCGTGCTCACGGTCTATCAGCATCCGCTAACGCTGTTGGGCATTGGTTTCGCCTTTGTAGCGCTGACAGGAATTTTCTTTAAGGAAGCGGTTTGCTTTAATCGGCTCGAAACCAAGTTTTTAACGCCGTTGGTGCCTGTGCTGCTGCTAGGACATTTGACGGGCATTTTGCCGTTGACAGTAGAGCGAGGGCTGCTAGTCGCTTGGGCGGGGCTAATGCTGATTTTTGCCGTGCGTAAGGTCATTCAGCCGCTCCCGCCCGACATTGGCGATAAGAGCGTATTTGAGTATTTGAAGCAAGCGCGATCGCCCGCCAACGTTGGTTAGAGTCCAAAAACCGTAGGGACACGGCATGCCGTGTCCCTACGACAGTTACTGAATGAACCGGGGGCGTTTACTAATGTGCGGAGGGTACGGCTGCTGCATCGGGTGACCATTCCGTGTGGAATGTCCCGGCTTTGTCAATCCGCTCGTAGGTGTGTGCGCCAAAATAGTCGCGCTGTGCCTGGGTTAGGTTCTGCGGCAGTGCGGCTCGGCGATAGCTGTCGAAATAATCGAGCGAGGCGCTGAAAGCAGGCACTGGAATGCCCAGCCTTGCAGCAGTCATGATGACTTCGCGCCAAGCAGTTTGCCGATCCAAAATGGTTTGTTTAAACTCTGGAGCTAGCAATAAGTTGGGCAAAGCCGGGTTTTCATCGTAGGCATGCTTAATCTTGTTCAAAAAGCGCGCTCGAATAATACAGCCGCCCTTCCAAATCCGCGCCATTTCACCCAAGTCGAGATTGTAGTTATATTCCTGAGACGCTTTGGCTAGCAGCGCCATGCCTTGGGCGTAGGAGCAAATTTTAGAGCAGTAGAGCGCGTCACGCACCATATTCACAAAGGCTTTAATATCGCCTTCATAGGTGCCCGTTGGCCCCGTTAGCTGCTTAGAGGCGGCCACCCGCTCTGTCTTCATCGACGAGATAATCCGAGCATTTACGGCTGCAATGATGGTGGGGATACTGACGCCCAGCTCCAGCGCGCTCATCACCGTCCAGCGACCTGTGCCCTTTTGCCCTGCGGCATCCATGACCAAATCGACCAGCGGTGTGCCAGTCTCGGGATCGATCCTTTTGAAGATATCGGCAGTAATTTCAATCAAGAAGGAATCGAGTTCATCGGTCGTATTCCACTCGGCGAAAATCTCGTGCAGTTGATCCGCAGATAGCCCTGCCGCATTGCGCAATAGATCGTAGGCTTCAGCAATCAGCTGCATGTCGCCATACTCAATGCCGTTGTGCACCATTTTGACATAGTGCCCAGAACCGCCAGGCCCAATGTAGGTAACGCAAGGCCCATCATCGACTTGGGCAGCAATTTTGGTGACGATGGGTTCAATCTCGCGATAGGCGGCTTCAGTGCCCCCCGGCATCAGACTCGGCCCGTTGAGCGCGCCCTCTTCTCCACCGCTAACGCCCATCCCAATAAAGCGCAACCCGGTCGATTCTAGGGTCTTAACGCGACGTTCAGTGTCTTCATAAAGGGAGTTGCCGCCGTCAATGATCATGTCTCCTGGGTCTAGCAGAGGCTTGAGTTGGTCAATCACGGCATCCACTGGCCCACCGGCTTTAACCATGATCATGATTCTGCGAGGGCGCTCTAGGGCTTGGACGAAGTCGGGCAGCGAATATGCCGCCACAAAGTTTTTGCCCTGTGCTCGGGTGTTCATGAACGCTTCTGTGACCGAGGCGGTGCGGTTGTACACTGCGACGGGAAATCCGTTGCGCTCAACGTTGAGCGCCAAGTTTTCTCCCATGACCGCCAGACCAATTAAACCAAAGCTTTGTGCCATAAAATCTGCCTACTTGTTTACTGCTGTTTACTGCTGAGACGATGTCTCAACGTCAATCAATGGGACGTGCTGATGGAAGGTGATGTAAACAGAGTAATCATCTTTTCCTAGAAGCAAGGTAGCTCAAAGATTTTCTTTATGCGAGGGAGCGGGTAGCTGGGGTAGGAGTTTACAAATTAGTCCAACGGCAGGTCAACGAAGCGGAACTCTGGACTATAGAGTGACATACTCCCGACGCTGAGCTACGCTACAGCGCGGGCTTCTCTCTTCACAGGCTCGGTATTCCGGTCGCCTCGGAGAGCTTGGACGGGATGACCCACCGCCCTTTGTTTTATGTTGATTGCTGCGTTATGGTCACGATCCAATTCACAGCCGCAATGAGGGCAACTATGCCATCTGTCAGCGAGCGTCTTTGGAACCTTAACCCCACAGCTTGAACAGTCCTGAGTTGTGCCGTTTGGGTTCACTGGAATTGCAAGTAACCCGGCTCTTTCAGCCTTGATTTCAAGAATTTTCAGGAACGTACCCCATCCGGCATCATTCACGGATTTAGAC
>CASBQX010000382.1 GCA_949127925.1 Synechococcales cyanobacterium PMM_0002 | reverse complement strand
GCTCGTGAATTGGGCGTACTCGACATGAAATACCATCGAGGTCCAATTCAACTGTTTGACAATATCCCCTTCGACGCCGAAGATCCAATCGGCTACCTCAATAGCCTCGCCATCAAACGCGATTTCAGCGTAGCAGAAGTCGCAATCGACGGTCGCCGACCAGTCATAGCCGGGTAGAGGAGGGATGAAGGATGAAGGATGAAGGATGAGGGATGAATTTAAATCCTGATCATCGTCCCCATTCTCATTTGCTATTCCATCTTATCTTCATCCTTCATCCTTCATCCTTCATCCTTCATCCTCCATCCTCCATCCTCCATCCTCCATCCTTCATCCTTCATCCTTCATCCTCCATCCTCCATCCTCCATCCTCCATCCTCCCTTATGCAAACCTTAACGACTAGCTCCACAACACCACGTCAAGACACACAGCATTCCTTCTTACATATTGAAGGCGTGTCCAAGGTTTATCCAACGTCTAAGGGTGCGTATACCGTACTTCAAGACGTGAACCTGAATATTGAAGCAGGTGAATTTATTTGTGTGATTGGGCACTCGGGCTGCGGTAAATCGACGTTGCTGAATATGGTGTCGGGCTTTAGCCAGCCTACAGAGGGTGTGGTGCTGCTGCAAGGGCAACCCATTACGCAACCGGGTCCCGATCGCATGGTGGTATTCCAGAACTATTCGCTACTCCCCTGGCTGACGGCGTTTGAAAACGTGTATTTAGGGCTAGATTCGGTCTATCCCGAAAAGTCGGGAGCTGAGAAGAAGGCGATCGCCCGCGATAATTTGGAAATGGTAGGGTTGTCGGATTCCCTAGATAAAAAGCCAAACCAGCTTTCGGGTGGGATGAAGCAACGGGTGGCGATCGCCCGCGCCCTAGCAACTCGCCCACAGGTGCTGATTTTGGACGAACCCTTTGGGGCACTGGATGCCATTACTAAAGAGGAACTGCAAGAGGAGTTACTCAAAATTTGGAATGAACATCGCTGCACCGTGCTGATGATTACGCACGATATTGATGAGGCGCTGTTTCTATCCGATCGCCTGGTCATGATGACCAATGGGCCTGCGGCAAATATTGGCGAAATTATCACCATGCCGTTTCCTCGCCCCCGCGATCGCGATCGGATTATGGAAGATCCAGAATATTATCGCCTGCGCAACTATGCCCTTGACTTCCTCTACAACCGCTTTGCCCATGATGATGAGTAAGGCTGTAACCGAGATCTAAGTACAAATGCTTCATCCTTCATCAGCACAGGTTACCCGGCAGCGGCGGGGTGAAGCGTTTGTATTTCGATGCGGGAGGGGCAGTCGAGATCCCGGCGCAAATGCTTCACCCCTACAGTGTGGATGCGCCGCCGATGCGCCATTCACGTATTAACTGGGACGGATGGCGTTTTACCCAATCACTCGAAGCGATCGCACCAAACTCCGCATGGTTTCATGAAAGTTGAGCGGGCTGATCAATTGCGAGTTGACAGGAGCGATTCTCTGCGAGACGGCAAGGCCGAACGCACTCCCACAGATGCCGGAATAGCTCTGTTCTTCGCAACGCAGCGGTCTGACGGCTAAGTTGAGCGGCGGCTAATATCCTCTAACAAACGAGTACGCAGAAGTAACAAACGAGTATGCGGAAATGGTTTTTGCGATCGCCAAACAAACAAATGGATACTCCGAAATGGCTTTTGCGATCGCCGAAATCACAATTGGATACTCCGATGTAACAATGGCGATCGCAAACGTAACAAACGGGCTACTTACCCAATCACTCGAAGCGATCGCACTAAAATCCGCATGATTTCATTTGGGTTGAGCGGAACGATCAGTTGCGCGTTGAGGGGGGTAATCGCCGGACTCCAAAAGCCTATTTCGACGTAGTGGAGGTTATGCAGGCGGTGGATGGTGTGTTGCACCACTTCGGGGGTGCCGATTAGCAGGTGCCGCAGGGGGGTGGGTTCAGGAATGGATGCAACGGGATAGGGGTGCGGGGTATCGACAATGACTTGGGGTGAACTGGATGCAGGACTGGCATCGGTGGCACAAAAGGACTGAATCATTTGGGTTTTCCTGGGTAAAACGGGTTTAGGAAAACCCAAAAACTTAGCCACCCCAGACCTGCGGGCATGGCAAGCTGGGATGGCTAAGGAGATTGTGTACAATATCCTCAGCCGCCAGACTGGCGTTAACAGTCTTTGGGGGTTAGCTACCGAACGTTGGGTTCACAGCGTTCGGTAGCGTTGACTAAATTTTTGGGCATCTAGCAGACGTCTTGGAGAACGGCCATCCAAAACTACTGCATTGACAAATTAAAGCGCATTTGGTTAGTACAGTCAATCTTTTTGAGTTTTAAATTTTGAGCCGATCGCACTAAGTAACGCGCCGCCCTGACTAAGTAACGTGTTGATCAAAGCGCTGTCCTAGCTCCAAACCCAAGCAGCGATATGATGGACAAAACTCCATCAAACGCAGCTAATAGCGATCGCCCTAGTAGAAGACGGCGCAAGTTTAGCTACCGTAGGGCGGGCATCTTGCCCGCGCAGGCTGGAAGCCTGCACTACGAACGGTAGGCAGATTTACGCCTCAGACTACTAGGCGGCATCACCAGCCTGATTGCGATTTTTAGGCTGTGATGTTAGCCTATTTACAACTAACTAGTAAGTCAGCCTAATCTGTTGTGTTATCAGAATTGATAATGCAGCAAGAGCGGAGGAACCAAACCTTGGGGCGAATCTTTTGAAAATTAAACAGCAGCGGGCAACGTTTATGCGTTTTGTATAAGTCTTGCCGTTATCTTTTAATCTTTTTCTAGAAGGGCACCTCTCAGCCCTAGCCCGTCAGCTAACTCCGTCGGCATTGAGAGGAGACTGAAGCAATCAGCCTTTTGAAGTGCTCGACTTCCTTCAGTGTCCTCAGGTCTGTTGATGAAATACTATCAGTGAACCGTCTCAACTCGTCTCCTAGAGGATAGTGTAGACGCCCGTTAATAGTGTTTGTTACATGTGCCTACCTTACACTCTGAGGAAAGACCGATGCTATTGTCTAATATTTTGGCGATCGCCCTAGCAGCTCAGGTGGCTTGGCGACGACGTATTCGTCCTGCAATTGTGCAGGAAGCTGTGCTGTTGCCGCTACTGGGTATATCTGGAGTAATTTTGCTGTGGTGGTTAGTCGCTACCTTCGTCTCTGACCTACTGCCTACGCCATTAGACGCATTGTTGGCAAATTTAGACTACATTACTCATCCGTTTTATCGACGTGGCCCTGGTGATTTGGGTATTGGCTGGCTGTTATTAGCAAGTTTGCGGCGGGTATTTTTAGGATTTCTTTTAGGCTCTATAGTCGCCATCCCGGTGGGTTTTTTGATTGGCATGTCGCGTCAAGCCATGTTAGCCATCAATCCTTTGATTCAGATTTTTAGACCCGTATCGCCTGTTGCCTGGTTGCCTATTGCCCTAGCGATCTTTAATCTGGCGAACCCATCGGCAATTTTTGTGATTTTTATTACGTCGCTTTGGCCAACAATTATCAACACCGCTCTAGGCGTTTCTAGCGTGCCTACAGATTATCTAGACGTGGCGCGGGTGTTAGAAATGCCTCGCTGGCGGCGGATTACGAAGATTATTTTGCCCGCCAGCCTGCCCTATATCTTTACGGGTTTACGCATTAGCCTAGGGATTGCCTGGTTGGTGATTGTGGCAGTAGAAATGTTGACGGGTGGGGTGGGGATTGGCTTTTTTGTCTGGGATGAGTGGAGCCGTCTCAATTTGAATTCGGTGTTTCTAGCCATTTTGGTCATTGGCACGACGGGATTAGTGCTGGATTATTTGCTAGGACGTTTACAAATTTTGGTTACACATCGCCCTCCCGCGTCTACCTAGTGCGGGCAACTGCTCGCCCTGTCCATCTATATTGAGGCACCTATGAGCTATCTGAGTCGGCGATCGCTGCTGTATGGCTTGAGTGGGTTTGCAGCGGCCAGCGCCTTAAACGCCTGTAGCCGCTCCACGGGCACGGTCTCAAGTTCTGGAGTCATCATCGGCCAAGCGGATGTGGAACCGATCATTGACCCCAAGAGCCTGGAGAAACCGAATCTTACCATCGGCTTTGTCCCTGTAAATGACTGCGCCCCGTTTGCTATTGCCTACGAAAAAGGGCTATTTCGTAAATATGGGCTAAACGTGACGCTCAGCCGAGAAGCGAGTTGGGCGACATCGCGCGATGGCATTATTTTTGGCAGATTGGATGCTGCCCCAGTAGTGTCGGGAGCCGTCACCAATGCCCGCATTGGAGCGGAAGGCGCACGGCGAGCACCGCTCTGTGCGGGCATGACCATCCACCGTCACGGCAATGCTCTGACCATGAGCCGAGAAATGTGGCAAGCCGGACTGCGCCCGCTGCATGAGTATAAGGGTGATTTGGAGCGGTTTGGCCGCGATTTTCGCCGCTACTTTGAGGGCTTACCGCCAGAACGCCGGGTGTGGGCAGTCGTGCTCAGCTCGTCTATTTATGAATACTTTGTCCGCTACCTAGCCGCCGCTGTGGGGATCAATCCGCTGACAGCTTTTCGCATTATTATTGTGCCGCCGCCCCAAATGGTGGTCAACATGCGGATTGGCAGTATGCAGGCATATATGGTTGCTGAACCCTGGAATACAAGGGCGATCGCAGGCAATGAGGGCGTCGGCTTTACCTTTGCCCAGGGGCGCGAAATCTGGCGTGGCCATCCCGATCGCGTTTTGGCAATGCAGGAATCGTTCATCGATCAGAATCCTAAAACCTATCGCTCTCTGATTAAAGCAATGATTGAAGCCTGCCAATATTGCAGCAAACCCGAAAATCGCGAAGAAGTTGCCAAACTAATTACGGCGCGATCGTTTACGGGCGCAAAACCCCGCACCTGTGCTGTGCCAACGGTGATTAACCCAAGCGATGTCAACCAACTGCCTGCGTGCACTACCCAATTCACCGGGCCGGGAATCATTGGCAACTATAACTACGGCGGGTTCGATGGCCAAAACCGGGTCGTCCAGTCCGCTGAAACCACTCTGTTCTACGACCTACCTCCTGATTTAGCCACCGAGTCTGGCAGCCACTCCACCTTTTTGTGGCAGTCTCAGGCCATTTGGCTAATGACTCAGGCTGCCCGCTGGGGGCAAATTCCAGAATTCCCCAAGGACGCTGAAGCCAAAGCCCGCATTGCCTGGAGAACCGATCTCTATCGGGAGATCGCTACCGAAATGGGCATCCAGTGCCCCAGCAGTGATTATCAAGTCGAAGCGGCTGAACGGTTTATCGATCGCCACCCCTTTGATCCTAGCGAGCCAGTGCGCTACCTCAACGGCTTCGAAATTCGCGCCAATGCGGCTCAATCTATCTACATGGCTTAGCTGTGTCTATTGCTGTAACCCCCTTTAAGGAAATCAGGATGTTGAACCATAACCTCCCTTACGCTACGGGCGATCGCGCTCTATCGCTCAATTCTGAAGAATTCTTGGTGGTTGAAAATGTGTCTAAGAGCTACAAAACCGGAGATGGCAAGTTCTTCACGGTGCTAGATGGGATTAATTTAACCATTCGAGCCGATGAATTTGTCGCCGTAATCGGTCATTCGGGCTGCGGGAAATCGACTCTGCTAAAAATTGTCGCAGGGCTAGAAAAAGCAACGTCGGGTTCTGTAAGGCTCCAGGGCAAAGAAATCCGCAAGCCGGGAGCAGACCGGATGATGGTGTTTCAACAGTACTCTCTGTTGCCCTGGCTAACGGTACGCGAAAATATTCGCTTGGCCGTAGATGAGGTGCTGAAGCAGTTATCTACTGCTGAAAAAAAAGAGCTAGTGGATGACCATTTGGCGATGGTCAACCTGACGGCAGCGGCGGATAAATATCCCGATCAGCTTTCAGGCGGCATGAAACAACGCGTCGGCATTGCTAGGGCGATCGCCATTCGACCGACAATGCTGCTAATGGACGAACCGTTTGGGGCGCTAGATGCCCTCACGCGGGGTAAGCTTCAGCGACAGGTGCTAGATATTTGGGAAAGCCATCGGCAGACCGTAATGATGGTGACGCATGACGTTGATGAAGCCCTATATATGGCAGATCGAATCGTCTTAATGACCAATGGCCCTGCCGCTCACATTGGCGAAATTTTAAACGTCCCTTTTCCCCATCCGCGTAATATTCAGGAAATTCGAGAGCTGCCCGCCTATTACGAACTGCGCAACCATGCCCTCAATTTCCTTGACCATAACTTTTCTCAAGATGAATAAAAGTTGGCATGGCAGGGTCAGCCAGGACGGGTTAGCTCCTTGCTCAATCGGGCGACAGGAACACTCTATTTGCTCCCAGGTTTCGTTTCTGGGCGATCGCCGCGATCTCCGAACTGGCATATTGCGCTTCAGCTTGAGTTAGCATCATTTCTATTGATAAACAATGCCTCGAACTAAAATTTCAGGCCAGTTG
>CASBQX010000381.1 GCA_949127925.1 Synechococcales cyanobacterium PMM_0002 | reverse complement strand
TTGAGGAACTCATCTTCAAAGTTATTGGGTGATTCAAAACTAATCCAGTTTAGCTGGCTCAACGCTATAGGGACTTGGGCGCTGCTAAAATCTTTTTTCAACACCACGCCAATCAATCGTTTATTGTTGGCGATCGCATGATTTAGTTCATCGCGGCAATACTTAGAGCCAACCGAGTCACCGCTTAATACCATCAAAAACGTGTGGGTATTTTCGATGCCTATGTTTACTTCTTCGCGCCAAGGCGCAGCAACAGGAATATTTTCCCAGTCGATCCAGACATTTAGCCCGCTTTGTTTAAGGGCGTTGCAAAATTGTTCGACAAACTCTTGCTTGTTTTTACGAGAGTAGGAAATAAAAACATCGAGCGGCGCGATGCTCCGATCTAGATTGGCAGATACGCTAGCGTCAAAATATTTGAGCTGGAGGGATGTGAGTTGCTTTTTCCAGTATGGAGTTTGCTCAATCCACATGGCGACAGCTTTCAAATCATTCCCTTCGATGAGCAGCTCTGGCTTAAATTCTTCGTGCTCCCACTGTTTTGCCTTTTTTAAGAAGCGTCCATTCGTATGAACATTGACAATATCTTGAGCCACATCTTGAATGGCAGCAGTTGATATATTACTTGTAGATCTATCCGACTGAAGAGAACATCGATAGGCAATTTCTTCAATTAAAAGACCAGCGATGATCTCGTCGGGAAGTAGGTCTTTGTCGATGACGATTAACGGTTTTTTGTACTCGATCGACAAGCTCAATTCTGCTCGATTTCTAGAAGAGATGACCGAATCTTTGCTTAATACAAAAACAAATACATCTGCTCCTTTAATTCCGGATTCAATCAAATGCCAAACATTAGGATCGTCTGGGCTATTACCCTCTGGAATATCCTCTAAATCTATCCAAGGATCTCGACCCAGCCTGCGAATTTCTTGCTCTAATCTTTTAACAAAACTAACATTGCTGCGGGAGTAACAAATGAATATATTGTTTTCACGGAGGCTATAGATGAAGGAGGGCATAGGGCCTGCCTGAATAAAGGTATTTGCTGCTGAGGCTTGAGATTAAATACAGCTTGAGCTATCACCATTTCAGTCTGTGGATGCAGCGGTGTAAGTGATCTACTCACAGATCAAGACGTTAAAAGTAGAGCTGAAGTGTCAGAATTATCATCCTTCAACGTGTTCTAGAACCTGTGGTGTCCTTTACGCACCCGAGAACTGCTATATGAGTATTGAAGTGTGAATAGTTCATTTGTTCCATGTCAGAATGACAGTGAGGTTTAGGAACGCGATATGCAGATCCTCTCGGTTACGCTGAAGAATTTTAAGTCCCATAGCGATCGCCACTATAGTTTCCAACCGGGCACCAACGCCATCTGTGGTGAAAATGGCGCAGGCAAGACCAGCATTTTGGAGGCGATCGCCTGGACGCTGTTTAACCATAAGGGTGCGTACCGAGTTGAGGATTTGATCCGCAATGGGGCGGGGAGTGCCCAGGCGCGAGTGGCGTTTGTGTCTCGCCGCGACGGTCGCACCTATGAGGTAGAACGCTGCACCACCAAGGGGTATATGCTCTATGACCCGCAACTGGCTGTGCGGCTAGAGTATCGCCACATTGAACAAGAAGTGATGCCCTGGATGCGGCAGCACCTAGGCGTCGCGCCAGGAACCGATCTGGCTCGGCTGTTTGCCAATACGATTGGGGTGCCGCAGGGCACGTTCACCGCCGATTTTCTCAAATCACCTGAGGATCGCAAAAAGGTGTTTGACGCCATCCTCAAAGTGGAAGAGTACAAGCAGGCAAACCAGTCAATGCTGTCGCTGGAAAAGTATGCCAAAGCCGAATCGGACAACCTGGAGCGCGATTTAGCTCGATATGACGAGGCGCTTCAGCAGCTAGAACCGCTCCAGCAGCGGCAGCAGAGTTTGAGCCAAGAGATAGCGGCGGCAGATGCCCAGCTCGTGCAGCTCCAAGTTACGCTGGCGCAGCTCCAGGCCGAAAAGGAGCGACTGGCAGGGCAGGCGCAGCAGGTGCAGCAGTTTAGCACTCGACGGCAAACGCTGACGACTCAGTGTGAGGCCAAACAGCAGGCGATCGCGCTACTCCAGCAAACCATCGAGCGCTGCCGTCAGGCCGTCCAGCTTTGCAACGCGCATCAGCTCGGCTATCAGACCTACCTCCAGGCAGAGACCACCTTGCAGCAGCTAGAGGCACAAGGGCAGCAGCGCGGGGCACTGGCCAAACGGCGCGACGCCAAGCAAAAAAGCCGCAGCGAGGCAGAACGCACCCTAACCCGGCTGACGCTGCAACTGGAAACCCTGACCAAGGCGTCGGATGAACTGACCCGATTACGGCCGCTGGTGGCACAGCAGACAGAGCTGGATCAGCAGCAGGCGGCGATCGCCACTCAGCTGCAACAGTTCCACAATTGGCGACTAGAGCAGCAGTCGGTTGGGCGGCAATTGGCCAAAAGCCAGAGCGCTCTGGAGACGCTGACCCGCGACATCTGGCGAATTAAGGGACTGGCCGACACGGTGGCGCAGCTTCCCGATCTAGAGCAGCGCCGCGATCGCCTGCAAGAACAGCTGACCCGAATTGCCGCCGCCCAGCAGTTTGAGGTAGATCTGCGGCAAATGCTGGAAGCGGGCGAAGATAAACGCGATCGTCACTTAGAGCAGTCCCAATCTGCACTCAAACTCCTACAAACTTTCCAGCAAAAAGATCCCTCCTTGATAGCAGCTCCGATCGAAGCAGCCGTATTGGCGATTCAGCTAGGCATTGACCTCAACGACGAAATGCTGGATGCACTGGAGCATATTCTCACCGACTTGGCCGAGCAGACCTCCACGCCCAAACTGAAACAGCAGCTCAAGGATGTCAAAACTCAGATTGATGGCGCGCATAAGCAGCAGGCCGAGTTTGCCACCCTCGATGCCAAATTAACCCAACAGGGTCAGCTCCAGGCGGAAATTGCTCACGCACAAGTGCAGATTGAGCAGCATCAGGCTCATCTGGCTGCCGAGGCAGCGGTGCAGGAACAGCGATCGCAGCTATCGGCTCAACTCGCAGCCCTGGGCGATCCACGCAGCCGCAGCCGATTGCTGCAACGGGATCTGGCCGAACAGCCGACACTTCAGGCCACCTACGCCACGGCTCAAGCGGCTCAAGCGACCATTCAGCAAGAGATTGCCCATTTAGACGCTCAGCTAGAGCCATTTGCCGAATTGGACTCGCAAACCGCAGCCCAACGGCAGCAGCGGCAACTGCACCAGGCCAGCTACTTGACGGTGGTAGAGCATCAGAAAGAGGCGGCGCAACTGCCGACGCTGGACGCAGAAGGGAGGAAGGCGATCGCCCAACTGCAAGGATTACAGACCGAACGCCAAACGGTTGAGCTGGCTTACCAGACGCTGCTGCAAGTCTATGATCCGCAGCGGTGGCAGCAGGTTGAGGCCGACTATACGACTACCCGCAGTCAGGCTGACCAGCTAGCAGGCGGGTTGCCGCAGCAGCGCAAGCTGTTGGCTGAACTAAATACCCAGCTGGTCGCCCTAAATGAGGTGGCAGAGAAACGCGATCGCGCCCAGACTGAGTTAAAGCAGCGCGAAAAAAATCGGCGATTTGTTTCCTTTGCCCGCAAAGCCTACAAAGAAGCGGGTCCCCGCATTACCGAACGCTACGTCCTCACCGTGTCGCGGGAAGCCGACCGCCTGTTCCGCGAGCTGATGAACCGCCCCAACGTGTCGCTGCAATGGACGCGTGACTATGAACTGCTGGTGCAAGAAGGGGCGCATCCTCGCCGCTTTATTAACCTGTCGGGCGGGGAGCAAATGTGTGCGGCGCTGGCGGTGCGGCTGGCTCTGCTGCGCACCCTGGCCGACATTGACGTGGCATTTTTTGATGAACCTACCACCAATATGGATCGGCCTCGGCGAGAGAGTTTGGCAGAGGCGATCGCCAATATCAAAACCTTCCGCCAGATTTTTGTAATCAGCCACGACGACACCTTTGAGAAGGTGACCGAGAACGTGATTTTGGTTCAACGTGAAGCCTAGACGCGAACCCTAACTACTTTTAGGTTGACGTTTAAACTTTGTATACGGTTTTAAGATAAACCCCGACTAGGATGAGAACCGTAGTTTTTCTTCTTCAGGTTCTAGGTGATTTTTGACCCATAAGCGGTCAGCTAGTGTGTTAGGGTCGGCATTAATGCGCTGCTGAAAACATTCA
>CASBQX010000380.1 GCA_949127925.1 Synechococcales cyanobacterium PMM_0002 | reverse complement strand
TAGAAATTACCGACATTTCAACCGCGATGCTAGAGTTTTGCCAAGCCCATATCCAGATTTCACCGTCGCAGCGATCGCGACTGTCGTTTCGGCAATTAGACGGGGAATTGCTGACAGCCACATCATCTCGATACGCCATGATTGTGAGTGGGTTTGCCATGCAGTGGTTTAGGCAACCACTCGAAACCCTGCACCGCTGGATAGAACTGCTGCAACCCGGCGGTGTTCTGCTCATTTCCGTCCCCACTGCCGATAGTTTTCCAGAATGGAGACAAGCCTGCCATGCCCTCAACCTGCCCCACACCGCCCAGCCGCTACCCCAAGCGCAGCATCTAATGCAACCATTTCTAGCTGAGCAATTTAGCGCCCTGTGGCAGACCGAAATGCTGCCAACAACGTTTGACAGCGCTGCGGATTTCTTTAAGGCGCTAAAGGCGATCGGGGCGTCCCATAATCAAACCCAAACGCGATTGTCAGTGCCACAAATGAAGCAGTTAATTCGCTATTGGGATGCTCAAAGTCCAGCGGGTGTAACGGCGCATTACCAGGTGCTATTTGGCATCATTCAGCGAGCCAAATAGCCCGAAAACTAATCGTTCTGTCCCTTGGATGCAGTGATCACAGCACCCATTCACCCGTCAACATCGGCCTAGTTCAGGCGATCAACGCCCGCGTCTAGGGAGCCACAGGCATGCCCAAAATGTCTTCAATCCTTGGCATATCCTCTAGGGCAATCACCCGGCCCTCATCCTCAAACCCCACCACCTGATCAAAATTGAGGTAGCGATAGAGTTCGCTAGCAAACGGGTCGATTTTCTTGGTGACAATTTCCAGGTATTCTTCTACCGTCGGAATATAGCCGAGTAAGGCGCACACAGCCGCCAGTTCTGCGGAACCGAGGTAAACCTGCGCCCCTTTACCCATGCGGTTGTTGAAGTTGCGCGTGGAGGTAGAAAATACCGTGACGCCATCTTCGACCCGCGCCTGGTTGCCCATGCACAGCGAGCAACCCGGCATTTCTGTCCGGGCACCTGCCGCTGCAAAGATGCCATAGTAGCCTTCTTCGCGTAGCTGCTTTTCGTCCATCCGCGTGGGGGGGGCAATCCACAGCCGCACTTTGACAGGCCCAGCTCCTTCTAGCACCTTAGCAGCAGCGCGGTAGTGGCCAATGTTGGTCATGCAGGAGCCGATAAAGACTTCATGGACGGGGTCGCCTGCACAGTCCGACATCAGCTTAATGTTGTCTGGGTCGTTGGGCGCGGCCACAATTGGCTGTTTAATTTGATCCAAATCGACCTCAATGATGTCGGCATATTCAGCATCAAGGTCAGCCGATAACAGCACCGGGTTGGCCAACCACTGCTCCATTTTGGCCACGCGGCGCAAAATAGTGCGAGCATCGCCATAGCCCCGAGCCGCCATATTTTTTAGCAGAGCCACATTAGAGCGCAGATATTCTGCCACGGTGGCCTCACTCAGCTTAATGGTGCAGCCCGCCGCCGATCGCTCTGCGGTGGCATCGGTTAGCTCAAACGCCTGCTCTAGCTGCAAGTCGGGCAAGCCTTCCATTTCGATGATTTTGCCCGAGTAAATATTGATTTTGTTCTCTTTGTCCACGGTCAGCTTGCCCTGCTTGATGGCGACGTAGGGAATGGCGTTGACCACATCGCGCAGCGTCACCCCCGGTTGCAGACTGCCGCTAAAGCGCACCAGCACCGACTCGGGCATGTCTAACGGCATAGCACCCAACGCTGCCGCAAACGCCACCAAGCCCGACCCAGCCGGGAACGAAATCCCCAGCGGAAACCGGGTATGGGAATCGCCGCCAGTCCCGACCGTATCGGGCAGCAGCATCCGGTTCAGCCACGAGTGAATGATACCATCACCAGGGCGCAGCGAGACGCCACCGCGCTGGTGAATGAAGTCGGGCAGCTCGTGCTGGGTTTTGATATCGACTGGTTTGGGATAGGCCGCTGTGTGGCAGAAGCTCTGCATGACCAAATCGGCGCTGAAACCCAGACAGGCCAGTTCTTTGAGTTCGTCGCGGGTCATTGGCCCGGTGGTATCTTGGGAGCCTACGGTGGTCATGTGGGGTTCGCAGGAGGTACCCGGGCGCACACCCGCCACGCCGCAGGCTTTGCCCACCATTTTTTGCGCCAGCGTGAAGCCCTTGCCCGTATCGGCAGGCAGGGCAGGCCGCACAAACAGGTCACTGGGCGGCAAGCCCAATGCCAAGCGGGTTTTGTCGGTGAGGGTGCGGCCGATCAGCAGCGGAATTCGCCCGCCCGCCCGCACTTCATCCACAATGGTGTCGGGTTTGAGGCTAAACGTAGAGATCACCTCTCCCGCTGCGTTCACAATTTCGCCTTTATACGGGTAGATCGTAATCACATCACCCGTTTCTAGCCGCGTCACATCACATTCAATTGGCAGTGAGCCAGAGTCTTCGGCGGTATTGAAGAAAATGGGGGCAATCTTGCCGCCCAAAATGTAGCCGCCCGTGCGCTTGTTGGGCACGCCGGGAATGTCGTTGCCAATGTGCCACAGCACGGAGTTAATGGCCGACTTACGCGACGACCCGGTGCCGACCACATCGCCCACATAGGCCACGGGATGGCCTTTTTGCTTTAAGGTGGCGATCGCCTCCAGTGAACCGGGCTGGCGGGTTTCCAGCATCACCGTGGCATGCAGTGGAATGTCGGGGCGAGTGGTGGCGAGGGGAGCCGGAGACAGGTCGTCGGTATTGGTTTCGCCGGGAACTTTGAACACGGTAACGGTAATCGATGCGGGCAAACTGGGGCGGCTGGTAAACCACTCGGCATTGGCCCAGGCATTCATGACCTGCTGCGCGTGGATATTGCCGCTCTCGCCCAGCTCTTGGACATCGTGGAAGGCATCATAGACCAGCAAAATTTTGCTGAGCGACGTAGCGGCAGCGGCAGCGGCAGCCCCATCCTCTACCTGAAGTAAATCAATCAGCGACTGCACATTGTAGCCACCCATCATCGTCCCCAGCAGCTCAACTGCCTCTAGCGGCGAGACCAGGGGACTGTTCGCGGTGCCTTGGGCGATCGCCGTCAAAAACCCGGCCTTGACATAGGCCGCCTGGTCTACCCCAGGCGGAATGCGATCGCGCAGCATATGCAGGAGAGCCGCTGCTTGCCCCGCCGGTGGAGCCTTGAGTAATTCGCACAGGTCAGAGACTTGTTCTGCTGACAGGGGCAGAGGGGGAATTCCCAACGCTGCTCGTTCTGCTACATGGTTACGATAAGATTCCAGCATGTTCCAAAGTTCTCCAGGCACCGCCAAAGGCTATTGTCAAATATTGATTGTAGTTCCACGGTAGCGTGTAGCACAGTTCCTTAGATGGTCTGCATGAACTATATTTCTAGCAAAATTTTATTAATGCAAAATTAATGTAAATTTTTTGGCGATTTTTGAGGGCTAGACGTTGCATAAAATTACAGGGTCGCATAGACCTTTTTTTCAGCTAGGATAAGATGCTTTGAAGAATAATGTACTCAAAATATACTTAAACAGAGGATTCAGTGACGTATGACGGAACGGAAACGCGCGTTGATTACAGGGATTACGGGTCAAGACGGCTCGTATTTAAGTGAACTATTGCTAGAAAAAGGCTATGAAGTTCACGGCATCATCCGCCGGACCTCCACCTTCAATACCGATCGAATCGACCACATTTATGAAGACCCGCACAACGACGCCGTGCGGATGTTTCTGCACTATGGCGATTTAACCGACGGCACAACCCTACGCCGGATTTTGGAAGAGGTGAAGCCCGTAGAGGTCTATAACCTGGGGGCACAGTCCCATGTCCGAGTCAGCTTTGACTCGCCCGAATATACGGTCGATACCGTCGGCATGGGCACGCTGCGCTTGCTAGAAGCTATCCGCGATTATCAGGGGCGGACGGGTGATCAAATCCGCTTCTACCAGGCTGGGTCATCAGAAATGTATGGCAAAGTGCAAGAAATTCCGCAGAGCGAAACGACGCCGTTTTATCCTCGTAGCCCCTACGCCTGCGCCAAGGTCTATGCCCACTGGCAAACGATCAACTACCGCGAGTCTTACGATCTGTTTACCTGCAACGGCATTTTGTTTAACCATGAATCGCCGCGCCGGGGTGAAACCTTTGTCACCCGCAAAATTACTCGGGCGATCGCCCGGATTGTGGCAGGGCAGCAGAAAAAGCTGTACCTAGGCAACCTGGATGCCAAACGCGACTGGGGCTATGCCAAAGACTATGTGCGAGCCATGTGGCTGATGTTGCAGCAAGAGCAACCCGATGACTACGTAGTAGCCACGGGTGAAACCCACTCGATTCATGAGTTTCTGGGTCTTGCTTTTGAATATGTCAACCTCAACTGGCACGACTATGTGGAGTTTGACGAGCGCTACCTCCGCCCTGCCGAAGTAGAACTCCTGATTGGTGACCCGACTAAAGCCCGCAAACAGTTGGGATGGGAACCCTCAGTTAGCTTTGAGCAACTGGTCTATCTGATGGTCGAAGCCGATCTAAAGGCGCTAGGATTGGTGCCGCTCAATGGACATTCCCTTCAGACCAGCACAGACCATGCCACCGTCCGCCGAGTGTCGGGTGCGCCCACGGCGTAAGATTAAGACACTGTCTGCAGTATTGTATTGGGTAGCAAGGGCGGTTTTCGAGCTGCCCTGACGGTCATGATGTCCCCAGCCCATTCCCCAGCCCATCTGAAATTGTAATGCCTTTACCCTCGCCATCATCTAAGCAGAACTGCGCCATTATTTTTGTGCACATCCCCAAGGCCGCAGGGACAACGCTGAACAAAATTTTGGCTCGTCAGTATGGGCTAAATCGAGTATTTGCGATGAAAGCAGGCATGGAGGGGCGATCGCTACAGGATTTTGAGCAGATGCCCGCCGCGCAACGGCAAAACCTGAAGGTGCTGCGGGGTCACTTCAACTTTGGGCTACACGATCTGTTGCCGCAGCCCTCAACCTATATCACCCTACTGCGCGACCCAGTTGATCGCGCGTTGTCGCACTACTACTACGTGCTCAAATTCCCGACTCATTATTTGCACGACCAAATCGCAGGCCAGCAGATGAGTCTCAAAGACTACGTTAGCAGCGATTTGTCGGTAGAACTGGATAACCACCAAACCCGCATGGTAGCGGGCGGTGAGCCTGCTTTGGTGCCAGTAGGGCAATGCGCCACCGATGTGCTAGACGTGGCAAAACAGCATTTACATCAGCAGTTTGCCGTAGTGGGAACAGTAGAGCGGTTTGACGAAACGCTGATTTTGCTGAAGGAAGTATTTGGCTGGGCGACCCCTTTTTATGCCAAAGCCAATGTGACTCGAAACCGACCCAAGCGGCGATCGCTCTCAACTGAAGAGTTAGACCTGATCACTAGCCGCAATCAGATTGATCTTGAACTGTATGACTACGCCAATCATCGACTGGATCAACTGATTCAGCAGCATGTCAAATTCTTCCAGCTCAAGCTATTCAAATTTAGAGTCTTAAATCGGTTCTACAACTATTTATACGCCTTAGAAAAAACGCTGCCAAAGTCGTTGGGCGATCGCCTCAAACTCCTCAGGAAGCGGTTAGATTCTCCCCACAAACATCGCAAAAAAGCACGACAGCGAGCGGCGAGCGCTAGCTTAAAAGAAATGCCACATGACTAACGGATAGCGATAAGGAATATCGGGATGGGATGCGACTTTTACCATGGCAATAATTGGTAAGATGAAACTGGCGACCAACAAGAAAATCAACAGCGGAATTCCTAGCAGAACAAACGCTGGAATTAAAAAAATGAGTATCCGTACACGGGGTTAGATAACGGGTACAACAGTTTGGGGAGATTTGGAGGGGGCAATAAAGCAGGCGGAGGTAAACCTTGACGCTTGGCTCGACAGGCTTCTGCCAGATAATCCAGGATATTTCGTTTTTGCCGATGTAACGTAGCGACCACCGTCATCATCCGTCCCACAAATAAACTTCCAGCTTCACTTTGAGAACCATAACTGCATCGACGCCACAACACTGCTGGACGAATCGCCTGTTCTGCTGCGTTATTGGTGGGTTCAACTCCCTCAACTGTGACAAATAACCACAAGG
>CASBQX010000379.1 GCA_949127925.1 Synechococcales cyanobacterium PMM_0002 | reverse complement strand
TATACAGCACAGCGATCCGCAGCACAAAGACTATGCCCAGGCTCAGATGTGGCTGGTCAAAGCGTACAGCGGTAACGATCAAAAAGCAGCGGCGATCGCCCTTTGCCGAGAACTTGTGACCCACGAAAAACCCTTCGCGCAGATTTGGGCGAAGCAATTTTTGCAAAACCTGGCTCCCGACAAGCCTCTGCCCGATCCGAAAACCGCTTCTGCGATCGCCTCCACGGCCTCACCGTCATCCCCGCTCTCATCGCCCTCTTCATTCCGATCCTCTTCCTCCTCCTCATTGCCCTCCTCCTCACCTGACTCCCCATCGCCTGACTCTCGTCCCCTGCTGCCCAAAGCCGGTCGCGCTGCCAAAGCCGGAGTTGCCCTGGTGATGAAAGGGGTGGCTGCTAATTTGGCATTGGCCTCTGGTGCTACCCTGACGCTGCTATCAGGGATGATTTTGGCGCTGTCTATGGCAATTTTGTGGATGTATGACAGTACTAATTTGGAGTTCTGGCTCAAGGTGGCGATCGCCATCACGATTGCCTTCAACCTGATTGCCTTCTTCCTGGCTCCGCTGATTATGGACTTGATCCAGAGCTGGCTGTATGGCACGAGGTGGGTGCTGATCTCGGATGTGGAGCGGCATAGTCCCGAAGCAGCACGGGTGATCCGTCGCGTTTGCCAAGAGAAAAAACTGGCCACGCCGCGCCTGGGGATCATCGACGACCAAAACCCGACGGCCTTTACCTACGGCTCACTGCCCAACAGCGCTCGCTTAGTGGTGAGCCAGGGGTTGTTCACCTACTTAGACGACGATGAGATCGCCACGGTCTATGCCCACGAACTGGGGCACATTGTCCACTGGGACTTTGCGGTGATGACGCTGGCAGCCATGCTGGTGCAAATTACCTACCTGCTATACGTCTACATCGACGAAGTCACCGATATGTTGGGAGACAGCGATCTGATGCGGCGGTTTAAGGGCGGTGGCAAAAGTATGGCGATCGCCGCTTACGTATTCTATGTGTTGGGTGAATACCTGACGCTGTACCTGTCGCGCACCCGCGAATATTACGCCGACCACTTTGCTGCCGAAATCACAGGCAACCCAAATGGCCTGTCTCGCGCTCTGGTCAAAATTGCCTACGGCATTGTCGAGGAAGGCAGCCGCAACCCCGCACCCAGCAGGATGTTGCAGGGCACCCGCTCCCTGGGGATTGCCGATCCCCGTACCGCTGCCGTTACAGGCACCGCCTACCGGGTTGCGTCGGCACCCGCCAAAGTTGGTCGGGTGTTTCTGTGGGATATGTTCAACCCGTGGGCGGGGTGGATGGAACTAACGTCTACCCATCCGCTGACAGGCAAGCGCGTCCGTGCCCTCAGTACCTATGCCGAACAGCTAGGGTTAGAGGTTGAGTTTGACATGGCTCGCGTGGTGCGTGAAGGCCGCAGCCTCAGCAAAAAACGGCTCTATGGCACGTTTATCCTCGATCTATTCCTGTATTGGGCAGACTGGTTGGGATTGGCACTAGGACTGCTGATTGGAGTGGCCGTTTACTCGACTGGAGCCACAGACTGGAAGGTATTTCTCCACCTGGGCTTAATCGGTGGCGGCATTGGCGTTCTGTTCAAAACCATCGTGATGTATCCAGACTTCAACCGCGCTCCAGCCATGGATGTGCTCACGCTGATGTCTGATCCCTACGCCAGCCCGCTGCGGGGTCGCCCGGTGAAGCTAGCAGGCAACATTATTGGCCGGGGCGATACGGGCAACAAGTTTGGCTCTGACCTAAAACTGCAAGACCCCACCGGGTTCATGCTGTTGCGCTACTCATCTCGCTTTGGCCCGCTGGGCAACTTGCTGTTTGGCTGGAGTCAAGCCGATAGCTTTATGCATCGCTCCGTCGGCGTCACGGGCTGGTTCCGGCGCGGCATCATGCCGTTGGTAGACCTGGTGCGGATGGACTGCCCCGACAAGTGGACAGTCCATAGCTATCACCGCTTTTGGTCGCTGCTGTGGGGTGCAGGGCTGATCGTGCTGTCGTTTGTGCTGCCGCCCATTTTGCCAGTTTAACGAATTCCTATGGTCAGGCCAAACTCCCCCGTCTCGTCCCGGCGGGCAGCGGTGGCAAATTGACTGACACGCACCCGATAGTCTCCTGCTAGAGGGAGCGGCCCAGACCAATTGCCGCCTCCCAGGTAGAGCGATCGCCCCGTCGGTGCTACCACATTCACCCTCAAAGATGCGCTATTGGCAATCAGCTGCGTAGAGATGGTCTGACCCGCCGCCGCATTCAGCACATACTCACGCACTTGAAACCCCTGCACATTGCCGCCGACATTGGCCGCTGCGGTGCCTGGGGCACATGAGACGCGCTGACTGCTAGACGAGTTTACCCGCACCAAGTCACCCCGCACCCAGCCGGTAGCTCCACTGCCGGAAAAGCGCACGCCATACCAAATGTAGCCATCGGTGGAGCTGATCCAGTCATTTACATCGACGCGATCGCCCCCTAGTCCGTAATGGGCAATCGCGGCATTGGTCGAAGGCGAACGCCGGACGTTAACTTGGCTACCCGGTTGCCCTTGCAGCGTCGCCAATTCGGCTAGGGC
>CASBQX010000378.1 GCA_949127925.1 Synechococcales cyanobacterium PMM_0002 | reverse complement strand
TTGAAGAGGCGATTGCCAAGCGGCGTGAGACACGTCAGCAAGAGCAACGAATTAAAATTCTGTAGCTTACGATGCAATTTTACTTTCTATTCACTCAATTGTAAAGGTGAAAGCGTTGACATCCTCCCCGGCGTAAACGCACGGGGATTCCAAGAATCACTTCTTAGATCTTTCTGCTTCATAGCAACTGCCATCAGACTTATGCCTATCCGGTCTTACGTTCGCTCCACAGACTTTCACCGCAAGCCCTGCGGCGAGTATGTTTTTGGCGGCGTTAATGTCTCGGTCATGGCAAGTCCCACAGTTGGGACAATTCCACTCACGAATATTCAACGGCAGCTTATCGACGATGTGACCACAGTTGCCACATCGTTTAGAACTCGGAAACCAACGGTCAATCTTAATCAACGTGCGACCATACCAATCGCACTTGTACTCAAGTTGCCTCACCAACTCGCCCCAACTAGCATCACTAATTGCCAGAGAGAGTTTCCGATTCTTCACCATATTCTTCACAGCCAAATCCTCAACGGCGATGGTTTGGTTTTCACGCACCAATCGAGTCGTCAACTTGTGAAGGAAATCTTGTCTTGCGTCGCTAATTTCTGCATGGACTTTAGCGACTTTCAGACGGGCTTTGTAGCGATTGTTAGAACCCTTTTGCTTGCGGCTCAACGCCTTCTGCACTTTTCGCAGTTTGGCACGTTTAGCCTTAAAGCCCTTGGGGTTAGCAACCTTTTCACCCGTACTCAGAGCAATCAAGCTGGTGATGCCCAAGTCAACCCCAACCACGTTAGGAGACTCAGACAATGGCTCAATCAGGGTATCCACCAACAACGAAACTGTCCAGCGTCCAGAGGGCGAAAGCTTCACCGTCACGGTAGATGGCTCAACGCCTTCTGGAATCGCTCGACTCCAGCGGATGCTCAAAGGTTCAAGACTTTTAGCCAGAAACAATTTACCATCGCGCCATTTGAAGGCAGACTTGGTAAATTCTGCACTGCCGCCATTGCGCTTCTTTTTGAAGTTGGGATATTGCGCCCGTCCTGCGAAGAAGTTAGAAAATGCAGTTTGCAGATGTCTCAAACCTTGCTGCAACGGCACACAACTGACTTCATTGAGGAAATCAAGATCGTCTTGCTTTTTCCAATCTGTCAGCAGTGTAGAGGTTTGGGTATAGCCCACTCGCTCTTGCCGTTCATACCATGCCTCAGTCCTTGCGGCGAGGGCACGATTGTAGACCAATCGAGTACAGCCTAACGTCCTCCGAAGCAAGGTTTCTTGCTCAGGAGTTGGATAGAAGCGGTACTTGAAAGCTTTTTGGGTCATGCTCACATTCTAGCATTTAGTTTGTGAGTTTGCTGCAAAGCATTGTAAAGCCGTCGTAAAACGACGGGGTTTCCACCCACATTTTCCGATGACCATTCGCAGACGACATTTTCTTCAGTTGAGTGCAGGAACAGCAGTGGCGATCGCCGCTCATGGCTGTACCCAACCTCAAGCCCAGCTTCCAAGCCAATCGACCGCAGGTGCGGCTACAAGTAGTTCAGAGAATCCTGGCAAAATTTCGATTGGCTTTTGGCCAGTTGCGGCTGGATTGCCCCTGTTCATTGCGGAGAAGCAGGGGTATTTCAAGGATGCCGGATTAGACGTGGAAGTGGTGAAGTTTGCTTCGGCTAACCAGATTGCAGAGTCTTTGATTGCAGGACGGCTTCAGGGCACCGGAAACGGGGTTGCCAGCGGTGCACTGGGGTTGTCTGAAATCGCGTCACCCGGGTTGTTCAAAATTATTGCGGCGAATCCCAGCAATGTTGATCACAAACTTGAGCAAGTGATTGTGGCCAAAGACAGCCCCATTCAGTCAATTGCCGATTTGAATGGCAAGAAATTTGCATCAGGCCCAGGGGCACAAAACCTGGCGATCGCTCAGGCAATCCTGGCAAAAGCGGGAGTGAGCGATCCTCAGGTGCAACAACTCGAAATTCGGCAGCATGTAGCGGCGATCGAGTCTGGGCAAATCGATGCCGCTTATACGCTGGAACCAACAGGAACCGTGGGTGAGGTGAAAGGAATTACTCGTGTTCTGGAATATGGGGTAGTTTCTAAGTACATTTTGGGCAATCCGAAAGCGCCCTGGTTTGGCGGTGCGGCAGCACTCAGCAGCGAATTCATCGAACAATATCCATCCACAACCAAAACCTATATCGAAGCGTATCGTCGCGCTATTCAAGATATTCGCGATAACCCAGATGAGGTACGGCAACATCTGGTAGGCTACACCGCGATCGAAGGGGAACTGGTGCAGAAAGTGCCTCTCGTGGCATATACCCTGTACGACGAGTTTAAGCCAGAAGATGTGGACTATTTTCAAAAGTTCTTCGATTTCATGTCCGATAAAAAGGTGTTTACGAAACAGGTTGATGTTGCCAGTCTGTTGTACAAGCCCGCGTAGGATTTGGATGACCTTTGGGAGGCTCTCTAATGATGATCAATTCTTTAACCAGTCCCACGATCGCCCCACCGGAGCACTTTATCTCTGTACAGGGGTTGTGCAAATCGTTTGCTGGGCAACCGCTCTACGAGGACTTTAACCTTGATTTGCCCAACAACCAATTAGTTTCGGTTTTTGGTCCGAATGGATGTGGGAAGTCTACCCTGATTAACATGATCAGTGGCTTGATTCCCATCGATCGCGGTGAGATTTGGATTCATGGCAAACCGATTCGCCGTGCCAAGATTGGCTATGTGTTTCAAAACTATCGGGATTCCATGTTTCCCTGGATGAGCGCCTACGACAATATTGCTTACCCGCTACGGGTCAAGGGCATGGCAGAACGGGACTGTCGCGATCGCGTCGAACGCCTGATTCAGACCTTCAACATTCGCCTTGACCTGAAACGCTACCCTTACAGCTTCTCTGGCGGACAGCAGCAGTTGGTTTCTATCCTGCGGGCACTGGTTGCCGAGCCAGAAGTTCTGTTTTTGGATGAACCCTTCTCGGCGCTAGACTTTGAAACGACCCTGTTTGTGCGCGATAAGCTCCAGGAAATTTTCATGGCGACTGGCATCCCCATGCTGATGGTGGTTCACAACCTGGAGGAAGCGGTGTTTCTGGCAGATACGGTGCTGCTGCTCAGCAAGCGCCCCACTCACTTGGTCGAGGCGGTTCCCTTCACGGTTCCCCGTCCTCGCACTCCCGATACCCTTACCTCTGCCGAATTCATTGAGGTCAGCCGTCACTGTTTAGAAATTTTTCGTCAGGAGATGCGGAAATGACTGCTTCTAGCGTTCGTTCATCTAATTCTAGCGCGCAGGATTCACTGATCCGTTCGGTCGATCGATTGTTGCCACTGGTCGGAGTATTGGTACTGTTTGGGGTTTGGTGGTTGATTGCGATCTCCGGGTTCGTCAACCCAGTGTTACTGCCCACGCCGATCGCCACGATTGGTACCCTGATCACAGGGATATTAACTGGCGTGATGCTGCCTGATTTTATCGCCACTGTGCTGCGAACCTTTAGCGCATTTTTGATGGCGGCGGCTGTGGGAGTTCCGATCGGTGTAGCGTTGGGCAGTTCCGAGAAACTCTACCGCAGTATGGAGTTTTTAATTGATTTCTTCCGTTCCACCCCTGCAAGCGCTCTGATTCCCTTATTCATTCTATTTTTCGGCATCAGTGATTTTTCTAAAGTTGTGATTGCTGCCTTTAGTGCATTCTTGCTGATTGTATTTAACAGTGCCTACGGGGTCATTAACGCTAAGCAATCGCGCATTCTTGCGGCAAAAGTGATGGGAGCCAATCGCTGGCGTGTGTTCAAAGATGTTTTGCTGTTAGAAAGTTTACCTCAAACGTTCATTGGTTTACGCAGTGGCATTAGTATATCTCTGGTGATTGTGATTGTGGCAGAGATGTTCATTGGTACAGAGCAAGGACTTGGGAAACGCATTATCGATGCTCAACAAGTTCTTAATGTCAGCGATATGTACGCCTCTATTCTAGTCACAGGAATTTTGGGATATTTTCTCAATATGCTATTTCTGCTATTGGAGAAACGGTTCGTTCATTGGAGTGGGAAATAGTCGTTAACCAACCATTCAACATCAACCATTCAACCCACCAGGAGCCATCATGAAACTCACCTTTCTCGGCAACGCTTACGAAATGCCTGACCCAATCTCGTCCGGTTCTAATTCGATAGATCAACCCAGGATCAAACTCATTTATCGGGATTGCACCTACTACACCACTCGTCCTCGTGTGGTTGCTTCTGAAGCGATCAAATCCGATGGGGCAACAGTCACTTTAATCTACCGGGGCGTTACTTACGAGCGTAAACTTCAAATCCCTCAGCCTTATCAGAAACCCCGTGCGATCAACTGGCGATATCGAATGCTGATGGAGGACTAAATGCGAGGTAACTCAGGCATTCAGACAACAATCACTTCTACGCAGCACAGCCCAACTCAACCTACTAACTCTGCATTAACGAATACACTTCTTGGCTCTCTGACGATCGCTTTTCCTGCTGTTATAATCTGCGCGATCGTGGGTTACCGAAAGTACCGAACTACAGCTTTGCGGCGACGAATTCAATGTCTGAACCGACTATGGAAAATAGACTCCAGCAAAAAACTGCCTTAATCCTACGACTCTGCTACATAAACCTCGTCTAACTTGAAACCCAGAGTTTTCCCTCACCCTTTTCATATATGCCGAAGGCTTTAAGCCCTCTCCTTGGGGAGAGGGACTTTGAAAGCTTTTCCGGCTCCCCTCGCCCTTTGGGAGAGGGGCTGGAGGTGAGGGCTAAAACTACAGTTCTCAACATGGACTTGGTTTAGGGATGTGGCGCGGTTTTAAAAAATCCGCGCCACCTGTTTTTCAGATAGGCTTTACGCTACCACCTGACCTAGTATTGGCTAAGTGCGATGCGTTTCGATGATTGGCTAATACCCTACGTAGAGCATCGGCCTTAAAAATGGGAAGACTTAGAGCGAAACACGGCTCTGATGCCGTTGGGTCAGAGCATTAACGCTTTCAGCGCGTATGGGTTTCTACGGCATGTTGTTCGTTGTGTTGTTGTTTATTGTTTAGGGGGCAGATAACGGTGCGATCGCCGCTTGACCAGGTGATTCAAGGACTGTCTGACGACCCAAACCTGCTGCGGCTCAAAAAGCTGCTGTTTTATAGCTGTCGGCAAACCTGGCCAACCGATCCAAATCAACTGAGTCAGTATGACTTAAGCAAACTGGTTCGGGAGCTTTGGCACCACAATTCTTCCCTAGAGCAGCTCAAAGCCCACCTTTATGGATTGGCCAAAACCCTCAGCAAGCCCGCTGACTATATCTTGATTGCCGATGCTCTGGTCAATCATCTGGAGCCGCTATATTTAGAAACTGTTGCAACCCAGGTAGATCAGGGCTGGCAAGCATATGTAGACGTTGCCCAGCAGCTAGAGCAAGTGGCTGACCCGCAGCGGGTGAGAAAACTCCTCTATGCCGCCTGCAAGCAAACTTGGGAAAATGATCCTGCTGTTCTCAGCCAGAAGCCTCTGGTAGAAATGGTTCAGGAACTCTACTGCCTAACCTCAACGCCCCAAAGCCTGGAAGCGATCCTGAGCACTATCGTTGACACTCTAAATCGCCAAGTCGAATATCGCCAAATTGCCCAAAAGATCGCGATCGCCTGCTCACCCCTTTACTCCAGCCTCGCCGCATCCACTCAAATTCTCTTAGCTCCCGCTCCAACCCCCGCTCCTGCTCCCCCCCCGGCTCCAACTCCCGCTCCAACTCCCGTCGCCCCATCTCTCTCCCACCTGTTTGATCTGCGCCTAGAGATCATGAAATACGCCAATCCTCTGCGGGCAAAAGTGCTGCTGTTTTCAGTTCTGCACGGCTCCGTCGATTACACTCCCCCCCTCTGGGACAGGCTCAAAATCGAAGGGCTAGACGATTTGCTATCCCACCTCTTGCGCCGCTATCCAATCTTTACAGACCTGCAAACTCAGCTGCCGTCCACGGCGCGGTTGCTCCCTGAGCGCGACATCTACACTCACGTCTCAGATGTAATTTTGCGGGCAGTTAAGCCTTGCTATGCCAGCGGCAGGGCGATTAGTGGGCAGCCCACGTTTGGTCTGGAGGCCGAGTTGGCTCCTGCTGTCAACCCTCAGGACATTACAGGTATTGTGCCTAATCAAGATGCACTGCTCGGCGAAATCACTGGCATTCAAGCATCTGTCTCTGCTGACCTTAGGGCAGATGTTTTGCCATGAATGCAGAGGAGTTACTCCGGCAATATGCCGCAGACGAAATCAATTTCAGCGGGGCAAACTTAGTCGGGATCAACCTGGCGGGTAAAGATTTGATTGGGATTAACCTGAGCCAGTCCGACCTGCGCAACGCCATACTGATGTTTGCGTATCTTAACCGCGCCAATCTCACCAAAGCCAGCTTGATCCATGCCAACCTCAGTGGCACCAACTTGAGCCAAGCCAATTTGGTAGGAGCCAATCTCCGCGATGCCGATCTGCACGGAGCCATTTTACAAGGAGCCGACTTACGTAGCGCCAATCTGACTCTGGCCGATTTGCTTGATGCGAATCTGAGTGGTGCCGACTTGCGGAATACCGACTTGAGCGGGGCGAACCTGACCGGAGCCTGCCTGCGGGGCGCTAACTTGCGGGAAGAAAACCGTCGCTATGCGGCTAACTTGCGGGGAGCCAACTTACGTAAGGTTGACCTGCGCGGCGCTAACTTGACGGGGGCAGATTTGGCACGGGTTGATTTGCGAGGCGCGGATCTGAGTGAAGCGACCTTGCGAGGTGCTGACCTGACGGGGGCAGACTTGAGTGGCGCTATCTTACGGGGCGCTTTTCTGAGCGAGGCAATCTTGGTGCAGGCCACCCTGCGGCAAACCAATTTTACCAATGCCAAGTTAGAGCGTGCCAATTTGCTGGAGGCCGATATGGCCAGTGCGATCCTCAAACGTGCCATTTTGCCCGATGCCAAGTTGGGTAAAGCAAACCTGGTGCGAGCCGATCTGTCGTTTGCTCAACTGAGCCGCACCGATCTGAGTCGGGCTAATTTAGAAGGTGCAGATTTGCAGGATGCCAACTTGACGGATGCCTATCTGGCTCGCACCAATTTTAGGGATGCCAATTTGACCAATGCGAGTTTGGTGCGAGCAGAGTTGAGCAGCGCTAATCTGACTGGAGCCAGATTGCAGGGCGTGATGATGCCGGATGGCACCCTGTGGCAAGATTGAATTGATTCGGTTGTGGCTTTTCTCACTTCGGCGCAGTACGGGCAAGGGGCTTAAGCCCCTTGTTTTGGAGCCTGTGATGTACTTCATTCATCTGAGAACTGCCATAACAGGTCTAAACACTGTCCCAAATCCTAGGACGCTGCTAGAATCCATTTACAGTATTTTTAAGGCAGGATCTGACGCAACGACTGCCATGATCGCTGCTCACTCTCACTCCTACTCTTTTCTGGCCTATTTCCATGCGTGATGTCGTGCTTGATGTTCGTGATCTCCAGGTACAGTTTCAAGCAGATGATCGGTTGATTAAAGCGGTAGATCGGATTTCGTTTGCAGTCAACCGGGGGCAAACGCTGGGGATTGTGGGCGAGTCGGGTTCGGGGAAGTCGGTGACAGCGCTGGCCACGATGGGACTGGTGCCGGCTCCGGCTGGTCGGATAACGGAGGGTGAGATCTGGTTTCAAGCGACAGACGAGGACGCCCCAGTTAACTTGCTGGCACTGCCGGAAGAGGAGCGACGCCTATACCGAGGTGGGCAGATCGCGATGATTTTTCAGGAGCCGATGAGTTCGCTGAACCCGGTTTATACCTGTGGGTTTCAGCTGGTGGAGGCGATTCGGCAGCATCAACCCGCCATTTCGACGGCAGAGGCGCGGCGGCGGGCAACGGGCCTGTTGCAGGAGGTGCGGCTGCTGCCGGGGGATGAGGAATTGCGCGATCGCATCCTGCTTGAGCGCCAAGCGCTGTTGGCTTCACCAGCAGGGGCAAAAAAATCACAGGCGGCTCTGACTGAGCGGCAGATCATGCAAGAGATCAACCGTCAGAAGCACGCAATCTTAGAGCGGTATCCGCATGAGCTATCGGGCGGGCAAATCCAGCGGGTGATGATCGCCATGGCCATTTCCTGCAACCCGACGCTGCTGATTGCCGATGAGCCAACCACAGCGCTGGACGTGACGGTGCAGGCCACAATTTTGGACTTGCTGCGAGAACTGCGCGATCGCCGGGGCATGTCGATTATTTTTATTACCCATGACTTGGGGATCATTGCCGAAATTGCCGACACGGTGGCCGTGATGTATCAAGGCAAAATTGTGGAGTCGGGCGGCGTATTAGAGCTGTTTTCGGCACCGCAACATCCCTACACCAAGGGGTTGCTGACCTGCCGCCCCCAGCCCCACCGTCGGCTTCAGTTTCTGCCGACCGTATCAGATTTTATGGAGCTGGTGACAAATTCCAGCGGGGAGCAAGTGATTCGGGAAAAGCCGCTAGATATGCAGCGCGTGCTCCAGGAGGTGAGTGACGCTGATATCCGCCAGCGCTTGGAGACATTATTGGAGCGATCGCCCCTATTCACTGTTGAAAACTTGCAGGTGGGCTTCCCAATTCGCGGCATGTTTGGCCAAACCCAGCGATATCTGATGGCGGTGAATGGGGTGTCGTTTGCGGTACATCCCGGCGAAACGCTGGGACTAGTAGGCGAATCGGGCTGCGGCAAATCGACCCTGGCGCGAGCCTTACTGCGGCTGATCCCCACCATGGGCGGCAAGGTCGTCTTCGACGGACAAGACATCAGCCAACTCGGGCAAACGGCGCTGCGCAGTTTGCGCCGAGACATGCAAATTATTTTTCAAGATCCGTTTAGCTCCCTCGATCCGCGCCTCAATATTGGCGAAGCCGTGATGGAGCCGCTCAAAATTCACGGTCTGGGTCCCAATGCTCGCAATCGCCAAGAGCGGGTTGACTATTTGCTAGAGCGGGTTGGTCTCGATCCGCGCAGTGGCGATCGCTACCCTCACGAATTTTCGGGCGGGCAGCGCCAGCGGATCTGTATTGCCCGCGCTCTGGCGCTCAACCCTCGGTTTATTATTTGCGACGAGTCGGTGTCGGCGCTGGATGTATCGGTGCAGGCGCAGGTGCTGAATTTGCTGAAGGAGCTACAGGACGAATTCAAACTCACCTACATTTTTATCTCCCACGACTTGAGTGTGGTTAAATTTATGAGCGATCGCATTATGGTGATGAACCGAGGCAAGATCGAAGAAACAGGCACCGCTGAGGAAATTTACTACCACCCGCATCAGCCCTACACCCGCCAGCTAATTGCCGCCATCCCCACGGGTAGCCTTGATACGATTCGCGATCGCCAAGCTCAGCGGCAACGTGTAGCGGCGCAGCGCGACCGGCAAAATTCCTAAACTGGCCAGCTGCGGTGCAGCTAGTCGTCTGCGATCAGCCAAGAGAACAGCAAAAATATCCCCATTAGCGTGACCCAGACGGGCAAATGCAGCCAGTGCAGCAGATCGATTGGCCACATAATCAGCTTGACCAAGGCGGTCGTCACCAGCGCAATCAGCAGGGTAAGAATGGCAGTCATCCTTCATACTCACTATCAATTTCCACGTCTAGCGTATCTTCATCAATCCGAATGTAGAGGATATTAGGCCGACAGCAAACCTGGCAATCTTCTACATACGACTGTTGCCCGCCCGCACTAAAATCCACAAAAGTGAGGTTGGGTTCGCCACAATAGGCACAGGTATATTCAGCAGTATTGTCCATTTGAACGAGCTAAGGTAATTGAATAGCGTAGCGAAGTTGTGAAGTCGCAACACCGCTCGGGGGGATATCGATTTAAGATCGGGAGATAAATTTTGGTTAACATCCTTTAAAACTTTAGTATGCGCGTCGGAATTTTACAGTCCCTCACGGGCACAATGGCAATCAGTGAGGTGCCGTTGCGAGACGCAGCGCTGATGGCGATCGCCGAGATTAATGCTGCCGGGGGCGTATTAGGTCAACCCATTGAACCCATCGTGGCGGATGGAGCCTCTGACCCGCCAACCTTTGCCGCTCAGGCTCAGCGGCTCATTCAATCTGACGGGGTAGCAACGCTGTTTGGCTGTTGGACATCGGCCAGCCGCAAAGCGGTGCTGCCCATCATTGAAGCCCTAAACTGCCTGCTGTGGTATCCGGTGCAATATGAAGGGCTAGAGTCATCGCCCAATATTTTTTATACCGGTTCGTGCCTAAATCAACAGGTTGAACCCGCCGGTCACTGGCTGTTGCAGCAGCAATATCGACGCGTCTACCTATTGGGGTCTGACTATCTGTTTCCCCACACGGCCAATCGGATGATTGGGGCGCTGCTGAAGGCGGAGGGCGGAGCAGTCGTGGGTGAAGACTATATTGCCCTCGGTAGAAATACGTTTGGGGAGGCGATCGCCCGCATTCTCCAGACTCAGCCCGACGTGGTGTTCTCAACCCTCAACGGCGACAGTAACGTTGCCTTTTACCAACAATATCAGCAGGCCGGGATCACCGCTGCACAGATACCAATTATGGCGGTGAGCGTTGCAGAGGCCGAATTGCAGCAGATTGGCGCGGCGGCAGTGGGACACTATGCCGCCTGGAGCTATTTTCAAAGCCTAGATACGTCGGCCAATCGGCGATTTGTCCACAGCTTTCAGCACCGCTATGGAGCCGATCGCGTCACCAGTGACCCGATTGAAGCCGCCTACCTCCAGGTTTATCTGTGGAAGCAGGCCGTAGAAGCGGCAGATTCTACGCAGAGCGATCGCGTCCGAGTCGCGGCCTATGGGCAAACGTTTGAGGCTCCTGGCGGATTAGTGCAGCTAGAACGCAACCAGCATCTGTGGAAACCCTGCCGGATTGGGAAAATTTTGCCCACGGGTCAGTTTGAACAAGTTTGGGGGAGCGATCGCCCCCTAAAGCCTCTGCCCTGGCTGGGGGTAGAAGATTCGCCGCTGCACCTAGCCCCCGCCGTCCGCGATGTCTTGGCCGATGTGCCCCAATGGATTCAAAAAGCCCAGCAGCTAGAACAGCGCACCATCGACCTAGAAGCGGCGCTGGCCAAGATCAGCGCCGAGCAGGAGGAGCGCCAGCAGACTGCCCAGGAGCTAGAAGATACCTGTACTGAGCTACAGGCAATCATCGCCTCGGTAGACGAGCTAATCATTGTGCACGATCGCCAAGGGCGCTGTCTCAGGATTCCTTCAGCCAATTCGGATTTTTTGTCTCACACACGCGATGAGAAGATTGGCCGCACATTCCACGAGCTGTTTCCCACCGAGATTGCCGATCGCTTTTTGTTCTACACCCAGCAAAGCCTCGACTTACATGAGACGCTCAAACTAGAGTACAGCCTGCTGATTGACGATATTGAGTGCTGGTTTAACAGCAGCATTTCGCCATTAGACGACAACACCGTCGTTTGGGTGATTCGAGATATTAGCGATCGCAAACAAACCGAGCTGGCTCTGATGGACAGCGAAGATCGGTTTCGTGCCGTTTTTCAACACTCGGCCATTGGCATGGGCGTCAACCGGGCAGACGGCAACTTAATCGAATCGAACCCAGCCGTTGAAGCGATCTTGGGCTATACCACCGCAGAACTGCGCACGCTCCACTTTACCCAATACACTCACCCCGACGACCTCAACGCCGACCTGGCGCTGCTAGAAGAACTGCTGGGGGGTCAACGCGACTCGTACCAACTGGAAAAGCGCTACATCCGCAAAGACGGCCAGCCCGTTTGGGTGCGTCTTACCCTGTCTGCCGTGCGCGACCTGTCGGGCGAGCTGACCCTCACCATTGCCATGATGGAAGACATCACCGAGGCCAAGCGGGTGGCCGAAGACCTGCGGCGCAGCGAGTTTCAATATCGCGAGCTGGTGCAAAGCGCCAATTCGTTTATCTTGCGCTGGAATCGGGCAGGCCAGATTACCTTCTTGAATCACTATGGATTAAAGGCGCTGGGCTTTACAGAAGCCGAACTGATTGGGCGCAATATCATGGGAACCCTGGTGCCCGAAACTGAAAGCTCTGGGCGCGATCTGCGCGCATTAATTGAGGAGATTAACCACAATCCTGATGCATATCGCGATGTGGAGAATGAAAATATTTGCAAGAATGGCGATCGCCTATGGATTAAATGGTCTAACAAAGGCGTGATGGATGAGCAGGGTGAACTGACTGAAATCCTGGCAGTTGGCTTTGATATTAGCGATCGCAAACGCGCCGAGCAGCAGTTACAAGATGCCGAAGAACGCTACCGCAGCATTGTCGAAAACGCAGTCAGCGGCATTTTCCAGACCACCCCTGATGGCCACTACCTCAGCGCCAATCCGGCTCTAGCCAAGATTTACGGCTACGATACACCCGCAGAGCTGATTCAAAATCTCGGGAATATCCAGCAACAGCTCTATGTTGATCCAGGCCGCCGCGTCGAATTTATCCAGTTGATGCAGAGGCAGGGGAGAGCCGCCAATTTTGAGTCTCAGATCTACCGCAGCGATGGCAGCATCGTTTGGATTTCTGAACAATCGCGGGCGGTGCTAGATGCCAACGGCGCTCTGCTTTACTACGAAGGGATTGTGGAAGACATTACCCAGCGCAAACAGGCAGAAATTGCCCTGCAAGCAAGCATGAGCCAACTGGCGACGGCCAATCAAAAAATTACCCGACTCAATGCCCAACTACAAAGTGAAAACTTGCGCATGAGTGCCGAACTGGCCATTACCCGCCAGCTTCAGCAGATGATGTTGCCCCGCGCTGAAGAGCTGGAGCAAATTGTGGGGTTAGATATTGCTGGGTTTATGGAACCCGCAGAAGAGGTCGGTGGCGACTACTATGACGTGATTCAGCACGATGGGCGAGTCATTTTTGGCATTGGCGATGTCACGGGGCATGGGCTGGAAAGCGGCATGTTAATGCTGATGGTACAAACCGCTGTGCGCACCATGCTAGCCACCAACGAAACCCGCATCCAGCCATTTTTCTATGCCCTGAATCGCGCCATTTACGACAACGTGCAGCGGATGAACAGTGGCAAAAGTACCACCTTAGCCTTGCTCGACTATCAAAACGGCAACCTGCAACTGAGTGGACAGCACGAAGAAATTTTGGTGGTGCGAGCCAATAGCACAGTAGAACGCGTAGACACGAATGATTTGGGATTGCCACTGGGTTTGGTCGGCGATATTCGCAGCTTTATTGACCAGGTCGAAATTCGGCTACAGCCAGACGATGGCATTGTTCTATATACCGATGGGATTACCGAAGCAGAAGACAGCGATCGCCGCTACTACGGCCTAGAGCGGCTGTGTGCGGTGGTCAGCCAGCATTGGCAGCAGGGGGCGATCGCCGTTCAGCAGGCCGTCATTGCCGACGTGCGCCACCACATTGGCACCCACAAAGTCTACGACGACATTACGCTACTGGTGTTCAAGCGGAAATAATTCTAGTGCTTAAAGCTGCCTGTCCTGTTGCGCTGTCAGCGGCGGTTCCAGTCCAGGCGGCAAGGCGGTATTACAGTGATCATGCACCTGGGCAATGTGTTCAAACAGCCAGGGGTAAGATTGCAGGTAGTGGGGTAAAAGAGCCAGCGGACTCAGCAGCGCGGCGGCGGTGAAGTCGGCAGCGGTGAGGCGATCGCCCACCAAAAACGATGTTGGCAGCCATCGCCCCTCTAGAAACGCTAGCGCTTGACTGAGGCGATCGCCCGCCAGCTTGACTCGCGCTGGGTTGATCCCATACTGTCGGCGCACAATTTGAATTACGGCCTGACTGAACAACGACGGGTCGATTTGCTTGCCAGCTTTGGCTCGGTAGTCGTAGTAAACAAACCGGGTAGCGGTGCCAATGCTTTCATCGAACCAGTCTTCCAAGATCTGCGTTTCCAGCCGGAGCGTGGGATCGCTTGGATACAGCGGCGGGTCAGGTTGGTAGGTATCAAGAAATTCGAAAATATGAGTAGAATCAGCGATCGCCTTAGGCTGCCCTGCCAGTTGCGGCAACAGCACAGGCACCGTCGTCGTGCCCGTCAGCGGCTGAAGCTTGAGCGCGTGCAAGCCGGGGGTCAAATTTTCAACGGTATAAGATAAATGCTTATATCCCAGTGCCAGTCGGGCTTTTCGGCAATAGGGAGACGTACTAAATTGCAAGAGCAACATGAATTGACTCACCCGCAGATTAGCAAATCTAAAACTCTATCTAGAGAAAAGGTTAGCCCTGCACATTGTTGGAACATGCAGGACTAACCACTTAGACCTAATTTGACAACGACTAAGGGGTGGTTGTGGGAGAAGGAGACATCGCAGGATCAGCAGGGGATTCCGCTGGAGTTGTACCACCACCACAGGCAACTAATGAGGCTGCAACACCCATAGCCAGGAGTAGACCAATTACTTTCTTGTGCATATTTGCCCTTTTGAGTGCGATATGTTGACGTTCTAGCAGTTGTTGCGAGAGCTATGACAGAGACCTAGCAACCTAGCAATCAGATGACCAAATCTGCTGACTATTCCCACGCATTACAGTGCTGCTGAGGTTTTTAGTTGAGAGTTGATCTATCTCTTCAAAGGAAGATATATCTTCAGAGGAAGAGGGATAAAGACTCTCAAGTGAATATACCTCATCCTTTGTATCAGATTTCATGTACTTTAGCGCATCTATCGGAGGGCTAAATTTTTTTGGTAAAATTGAATAATTTTCTGTCCAAGTAGGAATTGACGTGACCGAAATTGCTGCAATAGGCAGTGATTCTTTATAGGAATCCCTCCTTACCCCCTCTCTGTCATGACAGCGTCCGGCAGTTCTCCCCTCCCCACTTCTCCTGCTATCGACCAAGCTTTGAAGGCGATCGCCAGCTTTGAGCAATCCTCTACAGCAGAGGTATGGCCATTGCTGAACAAAAAAACACTCGCCGCCGAACTGCGCCAACGAGTCCAAAATCCCTACAGCGTCAACCAAGGACAGCAGCCGTTTTGTGGCCCCACTGCTATTTTGTTTGAGCTAGTGCGCAAGCAGCCAGGGCACTATGTAGACCTTTGCCGCATGCTGTTTGAGCAAGGGATCGTGCAAGGCAAAACCAAGCGGATTGAGACGCTAGCGGCGCTACGTCAGGCTCGCCAGCCGATCAAGATGGGTGAAGTCGATTGGATGGTGCTGAGTGCGCTGCGAGATGCCGAAAGCCTAATATTTCCGGTCGATCCCGACGCCCCTAGCGTTATTCGCAACATCAGCGGCATGAGTTTTTCTTGGGAAATGAAAGGCTGGGTGCAAGAGATTTTGGGCTATCCCCAAATCATTCATACCAAAACGTATAAAAAAGGCGATCTATTGGCGCTACGAGATGCCGCCAACAGCGTTAAGTTAGGAGGCGTCGCCTTTCCCCTGATTACGGCTCAAGCGTTATTAAGCAGCGCCAGTTCAACAGAACTATCCGTTCCCCTGCCCAATCATTGGGTCGCACTGTTGGGCAATCTCCAGATCCAAAACGGGCGAGTTGCCTTTGACGTTTACAGCTGGGGCAAAAAGATGCGCGTGGACGTCACCGAAGGGGTGTTTAAGAAATCCTTCTGGGGAGTTGTGATTGGCATGCCGTAAAATCGGGATGCCGTTTCCTAACTGCTATCCATTGCCCACAGCATCATGCCCAGCTCAAGTAGCCCTTAATTTAGACGGCTGCGCTGTAACAGGTGAAGCAGAAACAGCAGCACTACTGCTCCGACAAAAGCCACAAAAATGGTGCCGGCCAGCCCGCCAAAGGGCGTAGCTAGACCCAACTGGCTAAACAGCCAGCTGCCAACAAACGATCCAACAATCCCCACCACAATGTCACCCAGCAGGCCATAGCCAATCCCACCCGCCACAACGCTGGACAGCAAGCCTGCAATTAGCCCCACGATCAACCAAGTGAGCAAATCCATTTAGTCCTCCAGATCTCGGCTCTAGTGAATCAAAACTACCTATAGTTTTGATTTATAGGGAACAGTCTATCTGGATTGACCTCGAACACAGCGGTGATCGACCTAAAATACTTCTAAAGGAGGATAGCGGCTGACGATGAACACTTGGGGTTCACAATCTTCACCCGCTATCCCCTTAGCAACTCTCAGACCTACATCAGCTTCAGCAATTGGCTAGGAACGGTTGAGCCGTTGGAAACGGTTGAAGGCAGTTCGCCAACTGGTTTGCGGTAGAAGGCGCTGTGGGGCAACACCCGCCGCACTTCTTCTACGGTGGTGATCCCAGACGTGACTTTGGCGATCGCCCCCACCTGAAACGAATCAAACTGGCTCTCGTGCAGATAGCGCCGCAGCTGAGTGACCGTGCCTTCGTAAATAATGTGGCGCACCGTATCATCCACATTTAGCAGCTCAATCACCGCTTCTCGCCCCAAATACCCCGAATTAAAGCACTGAGGGCAGCCTCGTCCTTTGCGCCAGCCTGGAGCATTGGCCTCGTCCATCCGCAACCCCAGCAGTTTGAGGTCGGCAGCGGTGGGCGTGTAGGGTTCGGTGCAGTGCGGACAGACGCGACGGACTAGGCGCTGTGCCACAATCCCCAGCAGCGCATCGCTGACGAGTCCTGGGTCGGGACCAATGTCTTTCAGTCGCGGAATGACGCCGATCGCATCGTTGGTGTGCAGGGTCGTGAGCACCAAGTGCCCGGTCAACGCAGCGCGTATAGCCGTTTCTGCCGTTTCTGCATCGCGCACTTCGCCCACCATGATAATGTCAGGGTCTTGCCGCAAAATAGCGCGCAATCCGGCGGCGAAGGTCATCCCAGCGGCTTCGTGAACTTGGGTTTGGGTGATACCGGGCAGCACATATTCCACCGGGTCTTCGACCGTGACAATGTTGACCGATTCGGTGGCGATCGCCTGCAAACTGGTATACAGCGTGCTGGTTTTACCCGATCCAGTAGGGCCTGTAAAAATAATCATTCCCTGCGGTTCGCGCAACCACCCTTCATAGATGGCTCGCGTGCGGGTCGAAAAGCCCAACCCAGCGATCGTGGTAAAGGAGTTTTGCTGACGCAGCAATCGCAGCACCGCCTTTTCGCTGGGTTCCCCCTTAGTGCCGCTAATGCAGGGCAATGTACTCACGCGCAAATCCAGCCCTTGCTCTTGCTGGTCAGCCACGTACTTTTCGCTAATTCTGCCATCTTGTGGGCGGCGGCTGTCGGCAATATCCATATCGCTCATCACCTTGAGCGCCACGATCACCTTGCGGCTAATGTCAGGCGGTAGCGTTGTCACATGCCGCAAAATGCCATCAATCCGAAAGCGCACGGCCAAGCCTTCAACTGAAGGAGCCAAGTGAATGTCGCTGGCACGGTTGCGCAAGGCACTAGAAATCAGCGTCCGAATCCGCTCAATTTGGCCGTCTACCTGAGACAGGTGCAGCTCGGCCATTTCAGTAATATTTTCAGATTCAGAATCTCCAGTCAGCGGCTGAACCGCGTGGGTGCCATTGAGCCGGACGGTGCTTTGACCTTTGAAGCGGCTCCACTGATGAAAGCTTTTTTCGGTAATTGGAATAATTTGAATTTCAGTATTCAGGCGATCGCCCAAATGCTTGATGAGGTCTGGCGAGAGGGCGGTGGGGCTACCCAAGTAATAACAATTTTGCCAGAGCAGCAGCGGCACCACCGGAGGCACATCGCCTTTGTCATTAAAACTGCGTTGAAATCGGGTACTGACTTCTACATCCAGCAGTTGCAGGTCAACCATCCCCTGTCGATTGACGAGCAAATCAAGCGCCTGATCACAGGTAATCCGCTGCTGCTTTAGTTGTTTCCAAACAGATAGTTTTTTCTGCATCGGCATCATTCACGTCCGTTTCAAGGTTTTGCATCATCGGGTAACGCACTAATGGGTAGTGCAGGTCGCGTTGTGGTAGATGCGCTGCTTTAGGGCGAGCACGGGCGGCCCTGAGCATCAAAAATGAAACATGGTGAAGCACCGTTCCCCCCTAAGCTACCCGAATTATTACCCGAACCAACACCGGAATTTCTCGGAAATGCGGGTGTGCCGTTAGACACAGGTCGAATGATGTTGCCGCGAGTGGCTCGCTCAAATGACGTGGAGCCAAGCCCATCGTCGGGAAATAGGCTTGGATCGCTGAGGCCGGAGGGGGCGGCGATCGCTTGAGTCGGCAACGGTCGGCCACTGCCGCAAAGCTGAGTCAAATCTAAAAGCTGTCCATCTCCGGTTTGCATAAAACAGAAGGGACTGCCGCTATCGTCCGCAAAGCTAGACGGGAGCTGTGCTAGAGCAGCGTAGGGGGTGAAGGCGATCGCGCTGAGTGTGCCAGCTAGGGCAAGGGTAAGGGATTTGGTCATGGTTAGCGAGAAGGATGAAGGATGAAGGATGAAGGATGAAGGATGGGGCAGGTTTTGTTTTAGCTAATTTGTTTTCCCATCCCTTACTACTGGCTTTGCAACTGCAAAACCGCCTGAATTGAAATTCCGATACCAACTAAGGTGATGCAAGCAGCGCTGAGCATGGGCAAAGTTTTGATCAAGCGCGGGTAGAGAGGAAGGCGATAGGCAAGCCGCAGGGCACTTCAGTAATCCTCAGTGAGCCTAGTGCGCTTTGCTCACGGACTGTCGGCATACATGGGTTTACCCAACTTTGCCTAGGTTTTGAATAGCGCTAATGATCCGCTCTTCTGGTGATCTACGCCCAAACGTCTGGCTTGGATTCCTACCCGTAAGAAACGGTCGCAAAATCCTGTAGCCTGCGTGCCCTTAACCCCATCCCCCTACTATGGGAAGATGAGATGGCAAGATTAGACGGCAAGATTTAGACAGGGGAATTCACTCCCTCCAGCTCATCCTTCTAACCGCCAGCCAATCTTCAATCCCGACTTCGGTAACTTCTTATGATTAATGCTCTTCAAAAGCGCTTTAAATCCTGGTTTCGAGCCGGAGTTTTAACTCTGCTGCTGACCACTCTGACGCTGGGGATCAATGCGGCAGTTTGGCTGCCTGCTGCTCAGGCATTGCCTGCCGGAAACGCCATTACCGATGGTCGAGCCATTCTGCGCTACGCTTTACCCATCAAAAACCCGGCTGTCCGCAAACTGCAAACTACCCTAGAAGAAATTTCTACGCCGCTGCGTTTAAGCCGCAATCGGCTGACGATGATTAATCCCAATTTGACCCAAGCCGAGCGGATTTTGACCGCAAAGCAGGCAGACCTATTGGCATCAGTAACCAGCGATCGCAAAGAAGAAGCCGGACTGATTATTACCCAATTGCAGATGGGTATTAGCCAGATGCGTACCTATGTAGAAGAGCAAAACCGCGCGGCTCTATGGCCAAAACGGGCAGAAATGCTAGAGATGGTTGGGCAGTTAGAAGAATTGATGGTAGAAAAATTCCCGTTTGCAGTGCCTGAAGAGTACAGCAATCTGCCCCAGCTCAAAGGAAGAGCCACGATCGCCGTCGAAACTGAGCAAGGCAATTTGACCCTCGTGGTCGATGGCTATAGTGCTCCGGTGACGGCTGGCAACTTTGTCGATTTGGTCAATCGCGGCTTCTACAACGGCTTGAAATTTACCCGCGCCGAAGACTCCTATGTGCTGCA
>CASBQX010000377.1 GCA_949127925.1 Synechococcales cyanobacterium PMM_0002 | reverse complement strand
TTTAATCAAATGCTAGAACTCGAACTTCAGCAACCGGGTCAGCAACGGCCTCACATTCAAGAGTTTAGCCTAGAGCATTTAGCCCACCGTCGGATTGCTACAGGGCGTCACTGCTTTGGATGTACGGCGGGAGGTGGGAGTTCTTGTGGAGGGGCGATCGCCAAGGGGGCCTGATGGTGCCAGAAAGCTGGATAATTTGGAGCAGACTGGCGGCATCATAGGGACGCTGTTCACAGCCGTATTCGACCAAGCGCTATCCAGAAAATATCCAGTGCTGAACTCAAACCGATCTAATTTACTGCGCTGCGTCAGTGCCCTATGGCTAATTGGAGGAGCAGTGGTTGTCAGCGCCCATGGCAATGTTCGTGACGTGGCAACGCTACATCAATTCTGGGTCGGCATTGGGGTGATGGCAGTAGGATTTGTCCTGTCGTGGCGGCTGCGATCGCTTTCCGTCCTATGGTTTTGGGGAGTGGCGATCGCCACTCGGCTGCTTTTGTTGCCGATGGAGCCGGGGGATGATGTCTGGCGCTATCTGTGGGAAGGTCACATTCAAAATTTGGGGTTTAGCCCCTATCATTTTGCCCCCAACGCGCCTGAATTAGCATCGTATCGCCCAGATTGGTGGTCGCAAATCAACCACCCAGATGTTTCTGCTATCTACCCACCCATCACAGAACTTGGCTTTCGATGGCTAGCGGCGATCGCTCCCAATCTCTATCTATTCAAGCTGGCATTCACCCTGGCCGATTTGCTCGTCTGTTGGCTGCTGTGCCGTCGGTTTGGCCATGCTCAAGCGACGCTCTATGCTTGGAACCCGATGATCATTTACGCCTTTGCGGGAGGGGCGCATTACGATAGCTGGTTTATTTTACCGTTAGTCGCGGCATGGCTGTTGACTGATGATGAACCTGATCATGAGTCGTCAGAACGCCGCTTTACCTGGTTCTGGAGTGCGTTGTGCGTGGGCGTCAGCGTAGCGGTGAAATGGATGTCGCTACCGATGGTGGGGTTTTTAATCTGGCGATCGCTCCGTCAGCTCAAGTTTTGGCAAGCCGGCTGGATTGGCCTGGCTAGCACGTTACCAATCGTTTTGTCGGCTCTGCCGTTTTGCCAGACTAGCGCTTGCCCCCTGATGCCAACCCAATCAGTGTTTATGTCCTATGGGCGCAGTGCAGAATTCATTCCTCACTTTGTTGCATTAGTTTGGCAGCCTTCACTCCAAACTAATGCAATTTATTTACTTCCCCTAGCCCTATTTACCATTTGGCTTACAGTTCGAGCCAATAGCTTCCAGCAATTTGCCGAATGGTACTGGTCTGGATTGCTAACGCTAACGCCGATCGTCCATTTCTGGTATTTTACCTGGATGGTGCCATTCGCAGTGCCCAGCCGAAATTGGGGAGTTCGATTGGTTAGCCTCTCCGCATTCGTTTACTTTGTCTTGCCCGCTCGTATCCCCGACTGGCGATTGACGGACGTAGAGCGACTATTGCTGTGGCTGCCTTTGATGCTGGGCTGGCTGTGGACAACCTGGCACAGCTCTCAGAAAAGCCGAAAGCTAGCGAGTGACTCTGGTAGAGGCAAGTCTAAATCTTGAATGATCTGTCGCACTAGCGATGAGGCCAAGCATCAGCATTAATCATGCTATGCAGCTGGCATCAAACTTGAAACCGATTGAATCAACTCTAGGTGGCTAATCCGAGATTTACGCTGCAAGTATTCTATTGCATTTAGACTAGCCCAATGTGCATCCCAGCTTGAACCCATGCAGCAATCTTCGATCACATAGACAAAGTAATCATGCTGGTGGGCGTCAACCGTTGTGTAATGGACACAAACATCTGTCAATGTTCCCATGATCACTAGGGTATCGACCTTTAATCCTCGCAGCAACAGATCGAGATCGGTCGCAAAGAAAGCGCTGTAGCGTCGTTTGGCGATCGCAAACTCGCCATCACGAGGGTAGAAATCAGAATGAAAATTTGTGCCTGACCAGGTTTCAAGGCAATGAATCGGCTCCACGCCGTCTAGCTCTCGGCCAAAGTCTACCATTTCTTTACGGTGAACTTCCTGAGTATGAATAATGGGTAGGTTTGCAGCTCTAGTTGCAGATAAAACAGTCTTTGCTTTTGGTAACACGTCAGCTGCGCCAACGATCTGTAGCGGCCCTCCAGTAAAAACATCTTGCTGAAAATCAATAATCAGCAGCGCTGTCGAATTGGCATTCAATGTTGGAACCATGTATATGTCTCACTGATTAAGTAGTTGAACCTAGGCTATGAGCGAACCTCGCGCCCTGATAATTATGTCATCCCAATTTAATTAATGCTCACGACTGACCAATTGTTTGGTAGGGGCATGGCACTGCCATGCCCTAAGGATGTGTCCTGTCTGTTGGATCGAGTCAGATGTCCCAGGTGAACCCAGTCATCTGGTTGACTCAGTTAAATCTTCAAGGCATCGTAAAGAGGGAAGTTTTTTTCACAGTGTTCTTAAGATTGTGAGCGGTATCTAATCTTAGAATGCTGGCTCCCCCCATAGCTTTTCTCTCATGCTCAAATCCCTAGGTGGTAAACGTTTCAAGCCTTATATTATCTACTTTTGTCAGTCAACTAGGGACATGGCCGTGCTATGTCCCTACCTAGAGAATTGCATATGAATCAATTTATGATCCTAAGCGTTAGGGGATTTCGGGCGTAAATGGTTCTACTTGCGGAGGGATGCCGGGTATGCCGATTCGTAATGTTTGACGGCTTAAATCGAGTGTGTATGTATAGGCTCCATTGCGGGCAAAAAAGCGGTCATTTGTATAGGCACTGAGCGGCAGCAGAATGCTAGAACCATTTTGTTTTGAGACGCCTAGATAATGGGTGGGGAAGCCTGTAGTGCGATCGCCGCAAATCACGACTCTAAAATTAGGCGTTTCTCCTAGCACATAAACATATTGATCAGGGCAGCGTTCGTCTAAGAATGCCTGCGCGATCGCGCTCTGTGCGGTTGATAAGACTGCGGACGGAGGCATAAACCCAGCGGCGGCAATCGGCAATGAACACAGTGTGCTAACTAAGACAACTAACGGAATTTTTTTAAGGGTCATATGTCACCTAGATTAATCATCAAAACGAGTCATGCGATCGCCATAGACTCACAGACTCTATTCAGCCATTTTGTCAAAACCGAGCGACACCTGCTGCTAATGTCAGGATTGACTACAGCTATCGATCATACTTTTTCGGATTTTGTTAGTTATGGTGGTTGACTTTAAAATTTGGGATACCTTACTGCACCAGTATGTAGATCAGCACGGGCGAGTAGACTATCGAGCTTGGAAAACGGAGCAGCCTCGGACGCTTAAAAATTGGCTAGGGTCATTAGCAACTATCCACCTCGACCCAGCCCTGACGCGCCAAGACCAGCTGGCGCTATGGATTAATTTATACAATGCGTTTATGACCGCAACCGTTTTAGAACGCTACCCGATCGCCTCCATTCGACCGATCGTGTGGGGAATGCCAAACTGGCTGGCATTTCTTTGGGTATTTCAACGCCGAGCCTACTGCTTTGCCGATCAGCAGTACAGCCTGAGCGCCATTGAAAACAGGATTCTGCGCGGCCAGTTGCAGGAACCTCGAATTCACTTTGCCATTGTTTGCGCCTCAATTGGCTGTCCGCTCCTGCGACCGGAAGCCTACAGACCAGAAAGTGTCGAGCACCATCTTACAGACGATGCCCGCCGCTTCATCAACAATCCCGATCAAGTCCGTTACGATGCATCAACGGGAACGCTTTACTGTAGCAAAATCTTTAAATGGTATCGGCAAGATTTTTGCCACGCAGCAGGGTCAGTTCCAGAGTACATCCGCACGTATCTCCATCTGCCGCTGGCGTCTGAGCCAACGTTAACCGCATCAACGCCGATTGCCTACCTCGACTATGACTGGAGCCTGAATCAGCGGACATCGTCGTAAAACCGTTTGAGGTAGGTCGGCGATACACCCAGTCCCCACAAGAAGCCAATGAATACATAAAGAGCCGTGGCTTTTCGGCTACCCCAACGAGCCACCCGGCGATCGCAACTTTGCACCACTCGATTCACCTGGCAAATCCGGCCTTTGCGGGCTAGCCGCACACACAAGTCTCCATCTTCCATAATCGGCAAGGCGGCATCAAACCCGCCGCAGCCCCAAAAATCGACCTGCCGACAAAACATTACCTGGTCGCCAAACAACAGACGCAGCCCCTTGAAAAATAGGTGGGGGCGAAATAGCAGCGGAGCGTAGTAGGTTTTGAGGTAGTTGTGTAGAGAAATACTCCAGCGGGTAGTTTGCGCCCCGACCATCAGAGAGATGAACCCACCACAGGCAATCGTTGGATCGGCTAGGGTACTTTCGATTACGGCGATCAGGTCATGGGGGACGCTAGTATCGGCATGTAAAAAACACAGCGTATCGCCGCTCGCCACCTGCGCCCCCTGGTTCATTTGAATCGCCCGACTGCGGCGATCGCAATTTAGCACCTTGACCCCCGCCGATTGGGCGATCGCCACCGTATCGTCGTGACTGCCGCCGTCAACCACTATTATTTCTAACGCAGGCGGCTCTAGAACGGCCAGCTGGCGCAGCGTTTGCCCCAGACGGCTGGCCTCGTTCAAAGCCGGAATAATGATTGAAACCTGAGTCATATATAATGAACGAAAGTTTAGCGAATTGGGGCACTATCCCATTTCTCCATCCTATCGAGATTCATCGACAGACGTTTTCATTGAATGGCTAATTTCTTAACCGCTGCACTATACAAATTCGTTGAGCTGCCAGATTTTGCCGAGCTAAGAGCGCCGCTGCTGGCCTGCTGCGACGACAACCAGGTGAAAGGGACAATTTTGCTGGCTCATGAGGGGATCAATGGCACCATTGCAGCTACTGCCCAGCAGGTTCATGCCGTCCTCGAATTTCTCCGGCGTGATCCGCGCTTAGCCGATCTGAGCCACAAAGAATCTGGCTCTGAAAAGCTACCGTTTTACCGGATGAAGGTGCGATTGAAGCGCGAAATTGTCACCATGGGCGTCCCAGGGATTAATCCCAACCGGATGGCGGGCACCTATGTCAAACCGGAGGAGTGGAACCATCTGCTAGACGATCCAGATGTGATTGTGGTGGATGTGCGCAATGACTATGAGGTGGCGATCGGCACCTTTGGCGGCGCGCTCAATCCCCAGACCAAGAGTTTCTGCGAGCTGCCAGACTGGGTCCGGCAGGAAGCCGCACTGCGCCACAAACCCAAAGTAGCCATGTTCTGCACGGGTGGGATTCGCTGCGAAAAATCTACGGCATTCTTGCGCAGTGAAGGATTTGAGAACGTCTATCACCTAGAAGGCGGGATTCTCAAGTATTTGGAAACGGTGCCTGAAACGGAAAGCCGCTGGCAAGGCGACTGTTTTGTCTTTGATGAGCGCGTTTCTGTGGGGCATGGGTTGCAGCCAGGTAACTATCAACTGTGTCGTGCCTGCCGCCAACCGATCAGCCCTGCCGATCAAGCGTCAGCCTGGTTTGTGCTCGGGATTAGCTGCCCCCAGTGCTACAACAAAAAAACAGAGGCGCAAAAAAAAGGTTTACTAGAGCGGCAGCGGCAGGTTGAACTGGCTCAACGTCGCAACCAGCCGCACATTGGCGCACGCTATGCCGCCAAGGAAAAGCTAGACGATGCTGTCGGCTAACGGCATGTCAGCCTATCCAATTTTGTATTCCTTCCGCCGTTGCCCCTATGCCATGCGCGCTCGGCTGGCCCTGATTGTCAGCGATCGCATCTGTGAACTGCGCGAAGTGGTACTGCGAGATAAGCCACGGGACATGTTAGCCGCTTCTGCCAAGGGCACCGTTCCGGTCTTGGTTGATCTAGGCGGGCAGGTGTTGGACGAAAGCATTGATATTATGCTGTGGGCATTGAACCAGCACGACCCGGAAGGCTGGTTGAGGCCAGACCTAGGTGATCTGCAAACCATGCTAGATCTAATTGCCCAGTTCGACCAAGAGTTTAAATATCACCTTGACCGCTATAAATATGCCGAGCGCTATCCTGGTGCCAATCCCCAAACGCACCGGGCGGCAGGCGCTGTATATTTGGCCAGACTGAATGCTCAACTGAGTGAAACCCAGCATTTGTTTGGCGATCGCCTCTCCTTAGCCGATATGGCGATCGCGCCCTTTGTCCGCCAATTTGCCCATAGCGATCAAACCTGGTTTAGCCAACAGCCCTGGCTTCAGCTCCAGACTTGGCTAGATCGCCTGATCGGGTCTGAAATCTATAGTCAGGCCATGCAAAAATATCCGAAATGGGAATCGAATCAAGCAGGCGTTCGGTTTCCTGCTGTGCCGGAACCTGGCAGCCAGTCTAGCCCTTAATCTGAAGAAGATAAACTGAGCGGGAAGGTGACGATTACTGTGGTGCCAACACCTACCTGACTCGTTAAGCTAATGTGACCTGAGTGGGCGTCCACACAGCGTTTAACGATCGCCAACCCTAGCCCAGTGCCTTGCACTGATCCGACATTAGTGGCTCGAAAAAATGAATCAAATAACCGTTGCTGATCCGCATCAGGAATCCCAATTCCTTGGTCTTGCACCTGGAAAGTTGCGACCTGTTTTGCCCGATCAATAATTAAACGAAGCTGGATAGCTGTATTAGCCTGGGTATATTTAATTGCGTTGGATAAAAGATTGGTCAAAATATAGCGCAATAGCTTCTCATCCATCCAGGCATCGGGGCACTCACCTTGACAGCTAAAAATAATTTTATGGTGCTTTTCTTCAATATGTTTCTCTTCAATAATTAAGTATTCTTCGACTAAACTACGACAAAAATCTTTTAGATCGAGTGGTGCTAAGGTGCAGACTAGCCGACTCGCGTCAGCTTGCCCCATCAGCAATACATCTTCCATGAGCTGATTCATAGTGCGCACAGATGTTTTAATCCGCTGCAAATACGAGCTTTTTTTAGCGTCGGAAATACCTTGCCGCTGTTCTAATAGCTCTGTCGCTGTTCGAATAATTGCCAAGGGGTTACGGAATTCGTGTGATACGGTCGAAACGAATTGGGATTTAAGGTAATTTAGCTCTTTTTCTTGTTCTAGCGCCTCCGCTAGCACCTCGGTTTGACGGCGATCGCTCAGATCCCAAAACACAATGACCACCCCAATCACCTCTCCAGAGGGGCGCTTGAGCGGTGAGGCCGTGTCCCCAATGGGGATGTGGATACCCTCTCGGCTGACGAGCGCCGTAAAGTGATCTAAATAAACCACCTGCTGTTCTTGAAGGACGCGCAGCACTGGGTTCACGACTGGAACACCCGTTACTTCATGGATCAACTGGAAAACGTCAGCGCTCGCCCTACCTAGGGCTTCGGCTTGCGGCCAGCCTGTCAGCGTTTCAGCTGCCGGGTTCATAAACGTGATGGCACCTTGATCATCGGTCGCAATCACCGCATCACTCATCGACCGCAGCAGGGTGGCCAACTGGTCTCGATTGTCTTGCAGCTCTTGCGCAACTTGATGCTTAAACATGCCAATTTCAACCCCCACTCGCAGGTCGTTAGCGGTAAATGGCTTAGTAATATAGCCACATGGCTGAGTCAGCTTGGCGCGCTGCAAGGTATTATCGTCTGAGTAGGCCGTTAAATAGACGATCGGAACGTTTATCTGATTGCGAATATGGGAAGCTGCCGTTACTCCATCCATTTCGCCTTTGAGCACGATATCCATTAGCACGAGGTCGGGCTTGGTCTCAAGCGCCTTGGCGATTGCCGCTAAACCAGACGAAGCCGTATCTAGTACGGTATAGCCAAGCTGCTTCAGTTGAATGGCAATTATTTTTGCCACAATCACTTCGTCTTCAACTACCAGCACTCGTATAGCAGCCATGAAGCCTCTATTTGTTCAACGTCCTGTAGCAATCCTTTATGAGTGGCGAGAAAGTGGGGTAGACAAAGCCCACCTTAGCGTTTCATCCGTAAACTCATAATCGTATCTCACAACAGATTGAGAACCGCCATGGTTTTAGGGATGATTGGCATGATCTGAGGAAAGTTTAACCGAAATGCCGTGCCCTCAGCAAGCTCGACTGTTAGGGTACCTTCTAATTGCTCAGTCGCCAAAGCATAGACTAGCGATAACCCCAACGACTGATGCCCTAGCCAATCTACGTTTTCCGGTAAGCCAACCCCATTATCGCCAATAGTTAATACTAATTCATTTCCCATCGGATAGAGGCTAATATAAATTTTTCCGGGTTGGCTATGCGGAAATGCATACTTTAGGGCATTAGAAACCAGTTCATTGATAATGAGGCCGCAGGGAATCGCCTGATCAAGGCTCAACGTCACAGGCTCTACATTAACCTGTAATTCCACCATGCCAGGAGAAATTTGATAGGTGGTCAGCAGGCTACTGGCCAAGCTATTGATATAGTCTGCCACGTCTACTTGTCCTAAGTCTTTCGACGTATAGAGCTTCTTGTGAATTAGCGACATTGCCTCCACTCGGTTTTGGCTTTCTTTGAGCGCATTGACAATCGATAAATCGGTGAAATTCTGCGCTTGGAGTTGCAGTAGTCCAGAGACAATTTGCAGGTTGTTTTTAACCCGATGATGAATTTCCTTCAGCAGGACTTCTTTCTCAGCTAGGGCAGCTCTCAGGTGGGCTTCTGCCTGCTGCCGTTCGACTAACTCCGTTTGAGCCTGTTCAAACGCTTGCGCTTGCTGGATGGCGATCGCCAACTGAGCCGCGATTGTTTGCACCAAGTTCGCCTGCTCATCTGTCCAGGGGGAAGTGCGGTGCGATCGAAACATACTGAAACTTCCCCAAACTATTTGGTCAACAATCAGAGGAACCAATAGCCAGGAACCTGGAAACATGCGGGCAAATTCTGGATTCACCTCATCGTCAAGCCGATCTGAATTGTCAATCCGCACCACTTTGAATTGCTTCAACTGCTTGGCAAGCGGGTTGCCTTGATCTGGAATTTCTGTTCCCAACGTATCTGGAATGTCTAACGTGTGCCGATATTCGGCAATACGCTTCCAGCACTGACGCTCTGGTAAATATCGCACGACCGCTGCTCGATCAGCCTGCACCAATTGGGCAACTTCCGCCGTTGCGGTCGTAAAAATGATGTCCAGATCGAGAGACTGCCGAATGGCCTGCAACACTCGGCTGAGGGCTTGCTCTTGATCGACCCGCTGTCGCAGGGCATGTTCTAGGCGCTTCTGCTCCGTAGTGTCGCTAGCCACGGCCAAGATAGAAGCCACGGTGCCATCGGCTGCAAACTCTGGAACACAGCGAATTTGGTAGTCGCGCAAACCTTGAGGCGTAGGAAATTCAAAATCCGTCATTGTAGGTTGCCCTGTGGTCAACACACGGGAAAAAGCAGCATCCCATTGAGCCACTTGGGCAGTAGGCATCCCTAGCTCTCGGTTGGTTTTACCAATAAAGGTTTGAGGCGCTAGCCCGGTGGCGACCTCTACCGCCGGGTTGACATAGAGATGACGAAAGGCGTGATCGAAGCGGCTAATAATATCAGGAGAGTTTTCGGCTAATGCCTTAAATTCTTGTTCTCGCTGGTAGAGAGCCGCCTCAGCCTGTTTCCACTCGGTGACATCGACGAAGGCGAGAGCTGAACCATAGTCGTCTAACGGAATCGGGGCGGCACTGGCATTCACCCATCGCAGATCGCCTTGGGGCCGCACCACAATCATTTCTACATTGGTGACCAAGCGATTCTCTTTGGCCGCCCGATAGCAGGCATATTCGGTGATGGGCATGGGGGTAAAGTCAGGGCGAATAATATTCCATTCGGGCGATTCGTAGGTACGTCGATGCAGGTCGCTGTTAGAAATGCCAATAATTCGCTCTGAGGTTGGATTAATTTCAATTAACTTACCGCTGGCGTCGGTGACTAAAATCCCAATGGGCAGAGTTTCAAACAGAGTCCGATATTTATTGCGGGTCTCGATTAAGGCTTTTTCAATGGCTTTGCGATCGCTAATATCGCGGCAGTTGACCACAATCCCGGCGATCGCCTCTTCTGCTAATAAGTTGCGGGTACTCGCTTCGAACACGCGCCATGTGCCATTGCAATGACGCACCCGGCATTCGACCATCGGCAGGCTCTCGTTGGGCTGGGTCAAGGCCAGCTGAATCATTTGCACAATCACACCTTGATCGTCAGGATGGACGAATTTTAAAGCGCTCTTGCCCTTGACATCTGCCTCAGAATAGCCCAAAACGGTTTGGGCGGAGGGGCTGGCATAACAAAAAACCCCGGCTTGATCCAGGATAACAATCACATCTGTAGAATTTTCCACCAGCGTGCGAAAGTGATGGTCACTATTGGTGATTGCTAGTTGAGCCTGTTTCAGCGACGTTAGATCGCGAATATTGACAATTGCCCCTGAAATCGTGCCGTCTGATTTGGTGTAAGGGGTATAGACAATATCGACAAATTTGCGGCCATGTGGGTAGTCATACCACCCGTCTTGGTGAACCACTGCTCCGGCCAGACAGCGATCGAGATGGGGCTTCACGTCAGTTTGAAACTGCTCAAGGCTCAGCACCTGACTCAGCGATCGCCCAATCACATCTGCCGACGGTTTCCCATACCAGGCCAGATAGGCCGGATTAACCACCTGATATATGTAGTGGCAATCCACCACAAAAATGCCGTTTGGGGTGGCAGACACAATCTGCTCATAGCAGGCGTTAGGAGTACCAGAGTCACCGCCGCCAGCCACCAGATCTGTGATCAACCATTGCACCCTCTCTGGTGTGGCGTTCCATTCTGCGGGCGTTAGGTCTGCCAGCGCAACGGGATTTTGTTCTGCCATCATCGTTATCCTTCAGTGACCTAGTACGCCAAGGCATCAGTTTATATCCCATAGTCCCGCTTGCGAGCAATATATCCCGTGACTTCCAGTGTGAGCAACTTGCTGGCGCTGGAAGTCACGGCAATGGCGATCGCGCTAGTCCTTAGCGGCGGACGTGTAACCACTATTACAGGTTTCCCAGACTAGGGGCTTAAGTCCCTAGTTCAACTGTGGGCAAACTTGCGCCGTGCAAGACTGGCCTACTTTTGAAACATATTGTGGCGGCGACGACGGGCAATTTCTTGTAGATCAACACTTTGATCTGTCTCATCTACAATCTCACCCGTCAGCACCTCTAGCACATCTTCTAGGGTAATCACTCCCGAGGTGCCGCCATATTCGTCTACCACTACAGCTAAATGTTCACGGCTGTCTTGAAACGTCTTCAGCAATTTATCAACGCGGGCTAGCTCAGGCACAAACCGAGCGGTGCGCACTAGGCTGGCAATCTGCCACTGGCTATGGCCTTCTACAATTGCGGCCAATAGCTCAGCTTTCAAGGCAACCCCAATCACCTCATCAATGGTTTCACCTGTAATCACAATGCGCGTGTGTTGAGACGCAATAATGTCATTTCTGGCTTGGTCTAAGGTCAACGCTCCAGGCAAATAGGTGAGAGTGGGGCGCGGCGTCATTAAGTCAGCTGCTGTCAAGTCATTCAGCCGAAAGATCCGCTGGATCATTTCGGCCTCATCGGCTTGAATCTCACCTTCTTGATGGCCAATTTTGGCCATAAATTGGATTTCGGCTTCGTTGGTCGTGGGCTGTTTGGCTCCTTTGGTAAAGGGAGCGGTCACCTGCTCCATAATCCAAACCAGCGGGGTAAACACAAAGGTCAACGCCGTTACCGGCAATGCTGCAAATAGACCTAGCTGCAGGGCATTGCGCTCACCAAATGTTTTGGGAATGATTTCACCGAAAACAATAATTAAAAAGGTGAACAGTACCGAGAATGCACCCAGTAATGTGCTTCCTAACGCCACATCTGCAAGCCCCGCAATCGCAATACTGCCAATGATATTGAACAGGTTATTCAATATTACTAGAGTTGCAATCGGCCGATTCATCTTTTCTCGAATTGCCAGCAGGGCGATCGCCGATGCATTGTTAGACTGGGCAATTTGCCTAACTTTTAGGGTAGAAACAGAAAATAAAGCCGTTTCTACGCTAGAGCAAATCGACGAACCAATCAGGACAACCAGAACAGCCGCAATAAGTGGAAACATGATTTTGTGCGAGAGAGTAATGTCAAGATTAATTGCAATTGACAATTTTCCTGATCGCTCTCAATGTATCGCTAATTGTCAGTATTGCTAACGCTGAGGCGATCGCCCCCTCGACCAGAAACCCCCCGCCAAATTTTTATGTGCCCAATCGACGAATCCTGCTGGATGATTAGAGCAGTGTATAGCAATTATCGATCTGGTGCGGTACGGCTCGGAGGGCGAACTGCCGTATCGCCCCTACTCTGATGCACTTCACTAGCATGAGAACCGCTATAAAAGGAGAGGTATGTCCCAAATGGATGATGCCTGGGATGTCCAGATAGGCTTACTCATCCTTACTCATCCTTACTCATCCTTAGTGATGTTGATAATGACGTTGTTCAAGCGAAGCGCGCAAGACGGGTATAGATACTTGTTCAATTGCATTCCCAGAGATGGGGTTATGAGCGGTTCAATCGTCATTTCCGAGACTATTACCAGAGCGCCAGACCCGAGGTTCAGCGGAGGCATAGAGCAGCGCGCGCGTTGCCAAAGATCGTTGAGACGAGCGCTCAGGCGGCTGACTCAGCCAGAAACCTAAAGTGCTGTAGGGTTTGGTGTGCGGTGTGCAGCTCGATGGTTTCGGCATTTTGAATGCCGTGCCGCCAGACTAGACAAGAAAAGCCGTTAATCCGCGCCGGAGCGGCGCAGTTGAGGGCTAGAGATGGCATCGAAAAGGGCGGTTTGGCGATCGCAATTTTCGATAACTGTTCCACACCCATCTCAGCGGTTAAGAGGGTCTGAAGATGAGCCGCATCGCCCGTCCAGCGCAGGCGAAAATTGGCGTCACCCAGCCGTAAAACGGAGCAAGGAATGCGGTCAACAGCAGTATTGTAAAAAAGTTGATCGCACTCCAACCGGGGCGCGGCGCAATGCCGTAGGGCCGGAGCACCTGATTGAAGTTGTCGCTGCAACTGGGATGGCCGGGATAGCCCAACTCTTCGTAGTAGCGAGCCGTGCAAGCTAACAGGAACTGCTCGTGGCGATTGCAGGTGTCTTGAATCACCTCCAACAATGGCTGCATCTGCCGAGAAAAATATTTGCCATGCAGCCCCGCCACGGGCATCGACAAGCCGTTGAG
>CASBQX010000376.1 GCA_949127925.1 Synechococcales cyanobacterium PMM_0002 | reverse complement strand
TCTTCCTCGACTATCGCTTACCAGATGCGGATGGATTGGCACTCATAAAGCAATTGCGCTCTGTGGCTGTTGGCCTTTGCCGCCTGTGCTGGACTGGGGATGCAGGCATTGCAGTGGCTAACTCGTCTGCCCTCGCTACCCGATTGTCAACGGATGTCGTTTGCAGCGGCAGATGGCGATCGCCTCCACTGTGCCCGAGAAGCCGCCCGCCAAGCCGCCCAGACTGGTGATCTCAAACCGCTACTGGCTGGGGTGGAGCTAGTCCAACGGTGGTCATCGAACCATCCACTTTATGCCGAGGCGCAAGAGCTTTTGGCACAATGGTCTCAGAGCATTTTGGCGATCGCTGAACAGCGGCTAGCACAAAACGACCTGACCGATGCCGCCAAAATTGCCCAAGCGGTTCCCCCCAGTAGCCCCAGTTACCCGCAGGCACAGGAGGCGATCGCCGATTGGCAAACCCAATGGCAGCAGGGCGAGACCATCTACGCTACCGCCCTAACAGCGCTGCGCCAGCAAAATTGGGACTTGGCATCCGAGCAATTGGTTGAGCTGGGGAAACTGCCCCATGATTACTGGCACACCCACCGGATGAATGGGCTGACCAGCAAAATTGTGGTAGAGCAAACCGCATGGCAGTCGCTAGACCAGGCTCGTCAGGCAGCGGCGAAGGCTCGACCCGAGAGCTGGCAGGCAGCGATCGCCCTGGCGCAAAAAATTAGCCCCCAGTCGGTGACATGGGATATGGCCAGACCTGAGATCCAGCAGTGGAGTCTGGCATTATTGGACATTGGCTTGCAGCGGTGGCGCGAGGGCGATGTCGCGGGGGCAGTGGCCATCGGGCAAGACATTCCCCCCAATCTAGAACTGCCTGCCGAACAGCAAAACTTAGTCCGCTATAGCCATGCTCAGGGACTAGCTCGCTGGGACGCCATCGAGCAGTGGCAGCCCTCATGGGGGCAATTATGGCGGTTGCAGGAGGCGATCGCCGCCGTCCAAGCCATTCCAGCTAGCAGTGCCTTTTATCTGTCAGCGCAGGCCGCCAACCAAAACTGGACTGCACAACTGCAAGACGTGCGGCAATTACAGGTGGCTAGCGCCGTGGTCAACTTAGGGCAGCGCCCCGCCTACGAACTGGCGATCGCCCAAGCCAATCAGCTTGACATCACGCGGCCTCGCCACCTCCAGGCTCAAACCCTGATTTCCTATTGGCAGCAAGAAATTCAGCGGCTAGAAGATATGCCCCTGCTCAACCATGCCCAGACTCTGGCTCAGTCGGGCGGGATCCCAGCCTTGCAAGCCGCGATCGCCGCTGCCCAGCAGGTGCCCCAAAGCCGTGCCCTATGGCAAGATGCTCAAGCCGCGATCGCCACCTGGACGCGCCAAATTCAGACCGTTCAAGATCAGCCAATTTTAGCCGAGGCTGAGGAATTGGCGCAGGCGGGCAACCTGCGCCAAGCCATCCGCGCCGCCGCCAAAATTGAACGGGGACGCGCCCTCTACGCGCAGGCAAAAACATTGATTGGCCAATGGCAAACCACCCTCACTCAAACCCTGACAGCCGAAGACCGCAAACGATTAGATGCCGCAACCGCCCAGGCAGCAAAGCAGCACCTCAGCGAAGCAATCGGCCTCGCCTCACAAATTGCCTCTGACCGTCCGCTCTACACCGAAGCCAAAGACGCGATCGCCCGTTGGCAAACCGAGCGGGCAGCGATTTGGTCAAGCTGGGAATCCCAATCTGCCCCTGAATCCTCAGACCCTGTTACATCCGATACGCTGGAGGGTACAAACCACTAGTAGAAGACGGCGCAAGTTTGGCTACCGTAGGGCGGGCATCTTGCCCGCGCAGGCTGGAAGCCTGCACTACGAACGGTAGGCAGATTTACGCCTCACACTACTAGGCTGTGTGTCAAGGCATCTCGGTTTAGCTTGATGAAGCGTGAGCCGTGCCTACGTCATGCGCCCCTCTGACGCTTGATCCCATCCTCTAACTTGCCCCTCCATGCCTCCTGCCCCACGCCCTTATCACCTCGCCCTAGTCGCCGACGATCCGGTCTTCCGATTGGGCTTGCGTATCTGGCTAGAGCAATTTTCCGAATTTGACTTAGTAATTGAAGCGGATGACGGCAGCGACGCTCTCCGCCTAATCCAAACTCGGTTAGCCTCACAACCAGATCTGATCCCCCGCTCTGAAACGGTGGATTCTGAAACGGTGGATTCTAAAACGGTGGATTTAGTGGTCGTCGATCAAGACTTGGGTCGGGCTGACCCTAGCTGCCTTCAGGGAATGAATCTATGCCGCCAGCTGCGCACCGCATTTCCGCATCTGCCCATATTATTGCTAGGCACTGCTGGCGAGCCGCTCATGGTGGCCGCTGCCCAACAGCTTGGAGCCACCGGATACTGCCTCAAAACCGCTGAAACAGACGCGATCGCCACCGCATTGCGCCAGGTTGCCCGCCGTCAACCCTATTGGCCTCAAGCCATCAGTGCTCCCCTAGCTGCATCTCCCGCTCGCACTACCCCGGCTCCACCGTCACCGCCGCCCTCACCCACACTTCCAGCCCCAGCCCCGCTCCATACCCTCAAACGCCATTGGCGGCAGTCCGGCATTGCCCAAATCGACCAGGCGATCGCCGCTCTCAATCTTCAACTGTGCCACCTTGATCTGTCTTTGCTAGATCAAGCCGTACTGGCTGGACGGCGGCGAGAACTGCGAACCGCCCGCTGGCTGGTGCAGCGCCTGTTGGCTACTCCTGATTTAGCCATTTCAGACCCACAATTGACCTCTTCGCCCGCTGGGTCTGGCGTCGGCAACCCTGCCTCGGCCAACTGGCGCGATCGCCCTGCTAGTTCGCCTCAACCCCTGCAATCATCCCCAACCGCTCTAGCAACCCAGCCCCACCCTGGGCAGCTTTCGACCCTGGCACCTGAGGCCGCAGACGCTGCCCTCACCGCGCGCCGCCTACGTTCTTTGCTGTTTGAAACCATTCTCGGCAACCTCCAGGGTGGTTTAGAAAATCTGACGGGCACGCCTCTAGAAATCGACATCCTCCGATCAGACAAAAAATCTGAGCTGTTCTACCTAATTTTGCGCCAGCTAGAACTGCTGTTAGATGACTTGCGCTTGGCGCAGGTGCCGCTAAATCAGCTAGCTGAGAGGCGATCGCAGCTATTGTTAGACTTGTGGCAAGCCAGCACCATCAACTTTTTTGGCCGCTATGCCACCGTGTCTGCGCAGGGCAGAGACATTGAAATTGTCAGCGAGCTGCTGCTTGATGCTGAGTTGATACAAACAGAGATTTTGGAGAAAATTCCGCTGTTTGCTGAACTGTTGGGGCACATGCTGTATCAATCGCCGCTGGTGATTGACAGCGTCTCTTACACAGCAGGCAATCCAGCCGCTGTGCAGCGAGCCGATGCCTTACTCAGCCACACAGTGATTCAATTGGCCAATGCGGTCGTGCAGCCCTTACTCAACCGCTTTGCTGATGTAGAAGCCATGAAACAAGCCTTCTACGATCGCCGTCTGATCTCTAGTCGCGAAATTGAGCGGTTTCGCAACGACTTATCTTGGCGGTATCGACTTCAGCGCCTGCTGGTCGAGCCGCGAGATATTTTTGAAAGCCAATATCGGCTGTTTACATTCTGCGATCGCGGCATCAAACCCGAAACCATTTACGCACCCCGCCGCGACGAACTAGAGCAGCTGGCTGGAATTCCGCTAGTCGTCACCCTGGTGCTAGAGACGCGGGATGCCGTCGCACCCCGGCTTCGCACGGCTGTTTCGTTTGTGGGCAGCGGCGTAGTGTACATTTTGACAGAGGTGATTGGGCGTGGCATTGGCCTGATTGGTCGCGGCATCCTCAAAGGCGTGGGCAGCGTCGTGCAAGATGGGCGCTATGGCCGCAACGGTGAGCGCCCGCGATAAGCCCCCTCACACCATCGACTCGGATCTCAATTATCCTGACGGAATTGCCGGCTTTTTTAGCCTAGTTTCAATTCCACTTTTTTATTCTATGGACAGCCGCATCAAAGACCTTCTACATTCCTTCTCACCTCGAAAGCAAACGCGGCAGGTGTCGTTGCTGCTGCTAGTAGGGGTGGCGATCGCAGGCTATGCCGTCGATCGCTCCCGTCCACCCGCCCCGCAAGCCGCAATCGACCCGGTTGTCACCCTGCCCAGCCTGCCGCCGCTGCCGCCTACCTCACCCGCCAGCCCCCCAGCCACGTTCCTAACCTCCACCGATGGCAAAAGCGAAATCAACCTGTTGCCCGACTGGTTGAACGATCCAGAACTAAATGACAAGGCTCAAATTCAGGCATCTAATCGCGCCCGTCAAATGTATCTGATCGTACTGGTGCAAAATCGGCGCGACTTGAATAACATGACTACCGCCGACTATTCCAAAATTACTCAGGGCTATTTAACCAGGCGGCTAGACGAGTCACAGGTGACAGGGCCAACCGCTACGACTCAAATTGGCAGCGACCCATCGTACCCCGCCGTGCAATACGAAGTCCGTGGCTCTCTCAACAAAATTGATGTCGTATATCTCCACACAGTTGTTGAAACCCCAACCCGGCTGGTGCAAATTCTCGCTTGGACACCGCCCGCCGCGTTCGCAACCAACCAACCCGAAATGCAGCAGGTGATTCAGAGCTTTCGAGAAAAATAGGGAACTGTTTAGGCCACTTAGGCCACTGATGCGACAAAATAACAAAGGAGATCACAAACGGTCACAGATTACAGATTCGTCCATCATTGGTTAAAAATTCAATGCGTTTGCTTCAAATGCTTCCCGTCCAGGCTGTTTGCTCCCGGCAACTTGAGCAGGTGTCTCGCCTTCAGGTCAAGATTGCCAAGTTTCTGGTAGTACTGCTGCTGGGATTGGGATGCCTGACCAGTTGGGGCGTGCCTACGGCGATCGCTGGCTTAACGGACGATCGCTACGATGGCAATATTTTCCCACTCTACGCCGGCAACGGATACCTAGTACCACCCCGAGTCACCCTGGCTCAATCGCTAGAAGCCCATACTCCAGCCGTGTTGGTGCTCTATGTAGACGATAGCAGCGATAGTAAAGCCTTTTCGCCAGTCATATCCCGCTTAGATGCTTACTATGGTCGAGCTGCTAATTTGATCCCGGTAACGGCAGATTCAATTCCGCCTAAAGAGCGCTACGACCCCACCGAACCGGGCTATTACTACAAAGGACTGGTGCCTCAAACGGTAGTGTTTGACAAAGGCGGCAAGGTGCTACTCAACAAAACCGGCATGGTGCCCTACGAAGAAATTGACGACGTGCTGCGGCAGGCGTTTGACTTGCTGCCCCGGACTGAATCAGAAGACTTAAAGCGTCGAGCGTTTAATGAAGTCAATACTGAGCTGGTACCCGGCAATTCGTCTAGATAATTCGCCTAAATAATTTTGCATAATTTCGGTGCAGGATAGTTCAAATGCCGCGATTACGGCGGTTCCAGCTGTGTCACCCAAACCTGCATTGCTAGCAATTGGATGGGGCCAAACTGGGTAGCAAGCGCGACATCAGCGGCATCTCGTCCGTAGGCGATCGCCACTCGGTTGCCCCTAGCCTCTGCTTGAGTAGCGTCAAACGTGTACCAGCGCCCTGCCACAAATGACCCATCTCCTCCGCCCAAAAACACCTCAAACCAAGCATGTAAATCCATTGGCTTTAAGCCGTGCAGGTAGCCTACTACCATCCGGGCAGGAATATTGAGGCTTCGACAGAGTGCAATGCCCAGATGAGCAAAATCACGACAGACGCCAACGTGTGTCTCTATCGCATCAAGCGCTGAGGTAGACGCATTGCTGGTGCCATATTGGTAGCTGATTTGAGTATGAACCCAATGGCGAATGGCTTCTACCTGGTCATAGCCCGGTGCCGCATCGCCCACAATGGTTAAGGCCAAATCACCCACCAAGTCAGATTGACAATAGCGGCTGGGCAGCACAAATTGCAGCACGCTATCGGGCAGATGCTCCACAGGGATAAAAGGCGCACCGGGCTGCACATCTATGGCATCTGCCGTTTCCACACAAGCGGAGGTTCGCACTCGGAACGCCCCTTGGGGGGCTACCAGACGCTGACAGAGGTTGCCGTAGCTGTCGGCATATTCTACGACGGGTACAGGGGGTTCTAACTCATACTCTTCTTGCACGATCCATCGCCCTAACCCGCTACGAGGGCGCAACATCAAAATTAGTGGGGTTGGTTCGTCGGCCTCAAAGTTAATCTGGCATCCGGTCTCAAGTCGCACGGTTGATCAAGGTAAGGTTCACAATATCCTCATCTTGCGGCACCTGAGCCAAATTAGTTTGTATCTAGCGAAGCATGTTGAATCGCTTGAATCGCTTGAATAAAAGGCCATGCCTGGTTTAGCAAGCACCGCTTTTGTTCAAAACCACTTTGATCGTTTTGAAAATCAGTTGGATATCATAGCGAATCGACCACTTGGCTTGATAGGCCAAATCCATTTCTACAATGTCTTCGAAATCTTTCACCTGGGAACGTCCGTTAACCTGCCATTCACCCGTAATCCCAGGTTTTACCCGCAGCCGTTGAATGTGATAGGCACTATAGTTTTCCACTTCATCTGGTGTCGGGGGGCGGGTTCCTACCATGCTCATCTCTCCCCGCAATACGTTCCAGAACTGGGGCAATTCATCCAAGCTAGTGCGACGGAGGATGCAACCCACACGGGTAATACGAGGGTCCTTGCTGTTCTTAAAGATGTGGCCCTGTGCTTCGTTTTGCACCAGGTGCTTCCACTGTTCGGCATCAACCACCATTGAGCGCAATTTCCAAATCCGAAACGGGCGACCATTCAAGCCGCAGCGAATTTGACCATATATGATGGGGCCAGGACTGTCTAGCCAAATAGCCGCAGCTAGGGGTAAAAAAATCAGCCCGGTCATCATTAAGCCAATTAGCGCACCCACAATATCCACTAACCGCTTACCTCTGCTCGTGACCGATTGATGCACTCCTGTCAGAGTGTCCGGATAGTGAACGGCACGAGTGTAGTTTAAGGAGTAGGCGAAGAGCGATGAAAAGCAGATCGAGAGCGAGGAGGAGAGTTTAATAGTCGTCATCACGGTGTGCTTGTGTTCCTCTACAGTTCAGTTAGCCTGCACCCAAAATTAGTGGCAGGGTTGAGAGGGGCAAGCAACGACCTTAAGAGCGATTATGGTTTGCCAGGGTCGAATCACCGATAGATGTCAGCTTTTCTTGACTCTCTTGTTTGCAACTATAGGAGCCGACTATGGCCGATGAGTAGAGCAAACCAGTGACTTTGCTTGAACCTTCATTTAAGTCAAGGCTGTTTAAAGGTTTGACGGAAGTAATTATAAAAAGCTCTACCCGCCCTGGAAAATTTCCGTAGTTTTACGGCAGAAATGCTTCAACAAGCGTAGGTTCAAACCATCTCCAACAGGGGCTTGGTTCAATTGATTGAGTTTTTTTGGGTTTGCCCGCAAAAACTCGGTAAATTAAGCGCCAAACTGCCTGCAACCGCAGGATACAAATTCAATTTACGGACAGTATTACAAATCTGGACTCCGTAAATTTCCTATTTCTTCCCATTTCTTCCTGTCTCTTCCTGTTTCTTCCCATCTCTTCCCATTTCTGTCCAACGCCTTGACTAGCTTGCCCTCACAGGCTTTTCACGCCTGTTACAGCAGCGTTTCTGTCTAGATGTATTGCGGCCTAGCTGTATTGCAGCGGCTGAGCTGTTACACTTTGTTCCATGTCAATCTATGCTCAAAGCGCTGCCGTGATGGGTCGCCACTAAACTGGGGCTGCCGCTCGCTAATCGTCTTAGCAAACACATCACAGTCGCGCTCATGACAAGATTGACATTGTTAATGGCCTGCAAGATTAAAGGATTTAGCTGATGCGCCAAGTTAACTTTGTCGTCATCTTTGTCATCTGCCTTGCTCTGGTACTGTTTGGGATTGAGAATACAGAGCCAGCGGTGATCCACATTGTGGAAGGTACAAATTTACAGGCACCACTGTCGATTGAGTTGCTGCTGGCAATGGGTCTTGGAGCCATACTGGCTTGGGTCTTCAGTGTGTGGAATCAGCTGCAAAATTTGTTGGAGTCTGGAAAAGAACTTCAGAGTCGCGATGTTCGTATTCAAGAATTGGAGCAAGATGTGCAGCGCTATAAGGTGGAGCTAGAAGAACAGCAGCGACTATTGCCCGCGTCTCAGCCTGAAACCCAAGATGCAGAAGTAACAGAGATTTTTGCAAAATAAATGTCTGGAGCTGTGGGTTTTCTTTGTCAAGCTGCCATGGCTAGACAGGTTGCCCATCTCGACGAGCTAAACTCATACAGGTAAGCCGATTCCATGCAGGTTCAACCGCTCAATCTCTGGAGTCTTTGGGTACCATCTGCTCTATTGGGGTTGATCGTGCTCATGGCAGTTTACTTGGTGCGTACTAGTACCAGATGAGTGCTCCTCTAGAACAGGCTGCCGTGCGTCTGTCCTCCGTCTCCGCTTACCTACGTTGTTTGAACGCCCATGGCTCTATCGCTAGCACAAAATGCGATCGCCCTCTTAATAGACTTGGCAGAGCGTGGAGAAATTGACCCTTGGGATGTCAAGGTGATTGAGGTGATCGATCGCTTCTTGAGCCAGTTGCAGCCCGTCCAGGCCGTTGAAGCAGGGAGAACCCTATATGAAACAGACTTGTCTCAATCGGGGCAGGCGTTTTTGTATGCGTCGATGCTGGTGTTGCTGAAAGCAGACAGCTTGGCGCGTTCGGGCACCCAGGAGGAAACTGAGCCAGAAGACGAGTTTTCGGACGATGAAGTGGTGGGTAGCCCGCTGCCGCTTAGTCTAGAGCGACGAATTCGGCGGCGCGCGGTGGCGCGACCAGTCCAAAGTCGTCGGGTGACGCTCAAAGAGCTGATTACCCAATTGGAAGTGATGGCCACCGCCGTAGCCGACCAAAAACCCCGGCAGCGGATGCGTCGCCCTCGGCCCCAATCGCATAGTCAGGCTGTTCGTGCCATTACCGAACTGGCACACCAGGAAAACTTGTCTGAAATTGCCGCCGCACTGGAGCAATTTTTACAAGACCATTGGGAAGAAGTTCGCCAAGGTGAAGAGTGGATGGAGTTTGAGGCGTTGCTAGATTTGTGGGTTAGCTCTGACGCCTGTGAGGTGATTCAGCAAACCAACCAACACCACTCGCTCCAAAGCGATCGCGTCGGGGTGTTTTGGGCGCTGCTTTTTCTCTCGGCTCAGTCTAAGGTAGAGCTTTTCCAGGAAGAGTTTTATCAAGATTTGCGAGTCCGCAGTTTAACGGACGAAGAGCAGGCGCAACCCGTCGATATCTCCGTAATTTCCTTGTTAGACTAGCCGGATTAGAGCTAGGGTAGCGTGAAGGATAAGTCAGACCTGACGAAGATTCTGTGAAATTACCCAGTGCCCCCTGGCGATCGCCAAAATATAGGGAACACTGGTGACAGGCTGTATCTTTTAGATTTGTTTGTACGGTAGTAAATTAGCCCAGGGTTAGATCAATATCTATGAAAGCCATGATCCTCGCTGCTGGTAAAGGTACGCGCGTGCGGCCCATTACCTACACAGTCCCCAAGCCCATGATCCCAATTTTGCAAAAGCCCGTGATGGAGTTTCTGTTAGAACTCCTTCGGCAGCACGGCTTTGACGAAATTATGGTGAACGTGAGCCATCTTGCCTACGAAATCGAAAGCTATTTTCGCGATGGTCAGCGGTTTGGGGTTGAAATTGCCTATTCGTTTGAGGGACGCATCGTAGATGGCGAACTAGTGGGGCAAGCCCTTGGTTCCGCAGGTGGGATGCGACGGGTTCAAGATTTTGCTGGGTTCTTTGATGATACGTTTGTGGTGCTCTGCGGTGATGCCCTAATTGATTTAGATTTGACCGAAGCTGTCCGCTGGCATCGCGAGAAAGGGGCGATCGCCACCATCGTGATGAAAACTGTACCCAAAGAGGAAGTGTCTAGCTACGGAGTGGTTGTGACCGATGAGTCGGGACGCATCCAAGCCTTCCAAGAAAAGCCTAGTGTCGAAGAAGCCTTAAGCACCAGCATCAACACCGGGATTTACATTTTCGAACCCGAAATTTTTGACCATATTCCATCAGGCGAAGAATTTGATATTGGTAGCGACCTCTTCCCCAAACTAGTCGCAGAAGGCGCGCCGTTCTACGGTATCCCAATGGACTTTGAATGGGTCGATATTGGTAAAGTGCCCGACTACTGGCACGCGATCCGCAGCGTCTTAACGGGGCAGGTCAAAAACGTTTCCATTCCAGGTCATGAGGTAGCTCCTGGAATTTACACGGGCATTAATGTGGCGGTGAACTGGGATAAGGTGGATATTCAAGGCCCTGTCTACATTGGCGGCATGACCAAAATTGAGGATGGAGCCAGGATTATTGGCCCCTCCATGATTGGGCCTAGCTGTCATATTTGCAGCGGTGCCACTGTCGATAACAGCGTCATTTTCGAATATTCTCGCCTAGGTCCCGGTGTGCGACTAGTAGACAAGCTCGTCTTTGGTCGCTATTGTGTTGACAAAACAGGTGCCTCAATCGATGTGCAAGCCGCCGCACTAGACTGGCTGATTGCCGATACTCGGGGAGATATTCCCACTGAAACGCCAGTAGAGCGACAGGCGATCGCCGAACTCCTAGGCACCGACGTTCGCTAGGCATCACCTCTTTATCGCCCATTCTCAACTTAGCCTCATGCGCCGCATGGGGTCGTCTAGAGCAGGTAAGAAATCCAGCTGTTGAAGAAAATCGACTTCAACAGCTGGGTTGATTTGTTCTTCGTTTAGTTAACTTAACAAAGCATTGATGAATTAGTGATAAGATTAATTTAATTGAGAAGATATAGAAGATAAGTTATTTGTATTGCTACGGCAAAAGCATCTGTATCTTTCCAGGGATTAGAGCAAGGCTTTCGGAACAATTCTTACAATAGTTCTAAACCCGTTTAATACCCAAGGACTGAGACATGATTACCCCTGATGTATACTACATTAGAGTAGATCCTGATACTCGCAATCACAAAGGCTCCTTCATTCAAGATACCGTTTATCAGTTGATCGAAATTGATTCATCTGGCTGGGCTTTAATCTGTCAAGATCAAGCCACCTGCTACTATGTCGATCCGGTTTGCTTGCAAGAAACGCCTACCTAGTCCAGGGTAAGACAGCTGTTTTTATTCAAGAACAAGCCAAAAGCTTTGAGGTTGACAGTCTACAGGCAATTTTTCCCAGGTAAGCCTTTCGATTTCAAAAACCAAAAATTGGGTTTAATCCAGTGCAGCTCCAAAAGAACTCGCTGGATTTTTATGTGAGGGTTTATTCTGGGGTTTCCCGCACTTCTTTGGAGATTTCTTGCAATCTTTATTTTTAATTCTAGAGTTTTTAGTAGAGGTGTTTAGTAGCCCAGCTTCTACCCTCACAGAGGAGAGTAATGAATTCATGGAGCACTCATTTTGGTTCTATGGATTTGCCTTATTTGGGATCATCCTTGTCCGCTACTTTCTAATTGCAGGCGGCACCCATATCCTGCTTCATCGGGTCTTTAAACCATTGCTGATGCGCCAAGGACTGCACCTCAAACCTCCTGTGAGTCGCTCGATCCGTAGAGATATTCGCTTATCGATTGTCTCAGCTGTCATTTTTGCTCTCTGTGCAGCCCTGATCGTTTCCGCCTACGACTTAGGAGAAACGCGTCTTTATTCCAACCTGCCGCAGCATGGCTGGTGGTATTTGGGAGTTAGCTTCATTGCCGTTCTGATCCTGCAAGATACGTACTTTTATTTCATCCATCGGCTGTTTCATCACCCCCGGCTGTTTAAGCACTTGCACCAGGGGCACCATCGCTCTGGCGATCCAACGCCTTGGACATCGTTTGCCTTTGATCCGCTGGAGGCTCTGGCTCAAGCGCTATTTTTAATCGGTGTAGTCTTCGTCATCCCGCTGCATTTCATTACCCTGCTAGGGATCATTATGACCATGACTATATGGTCAGTGATCAATCATTTAGGGCTTGATCACTTTCCGCCGTCAGCTTTGCGGGCTTGGCTAGGTCAATTCTGTATTGGTTCAACGCACCATCTGATCCACCACCGCCGCTACACCTACCACTACGGTCTATATTTTACCTTTTGGGATAAGGTACTAGGAACTCATGACCCAACCTATGAACGGCTGGTAGATGCCAATTTGGCCTCCTTACAAGACAGCCCGTGACGGAAAGATATTTGCAGGCAGATGTTTGCAGACAGGTGTTTGCAGGCGAAGACGCAGCTCAAGCTAGCTCGCTTGAACACTAGCCGATGCTGGAACGCCCCGCAGTTTTTGGGTATTTTGCAGCAGGCTCTGGGCAAACTGGTCAAACCGCTTAGAGAGGGCTTCATCTACCAAGTTGCCGTTGGCGTCAAACGCTTTCCAGGCTTGACCCACTGCAATTTGCTCGGGGATCACCCAGCCATGCACCCACCGCAGAATGACGCGCAGATCATTGAGGGCATTACTGTTAGATTGGCCGCCTAAAACGCTGATTAGTCCTGTAACTTTATCGGACAGTTCGTCAAAGCTCATTAAGTCTAAGGCGTTTTTGAGCACGCCGCTCACACTGCCGTGATACTCGGGTGTGGCCAAAATCAAGCCGTCTGCTTGTTTTACCGCTTGGCGTAATTTGGCAACGTCGGGATACGCGGCGTAATCATCCCCGCCATCGCAAAACGGCAGGGTCATGGTTCGCAAGTCTAGGATTTCTACCGTTGCACCTAATGTTTCGATCCGCTGAGTGGCGATCGCCAATGCCTTTTGGCTGTAGGAGTCTGGTCGCAGACTGCCGCCAATTCCAACAATTTTGACCATGATGAGACTATTCCAAAATCTAGTTGATGAGAAGTTTACTCTGATATGTTGATGAGTATAGCATTAAAACGAACTCGTTATGAGTTTATCTAAGCTTTTTTAGAGCGCAAACACACCTCGTGTCCTACGCGTTCTCTGGTGAGAATGGTTAGGATAAGGAAGGTTACACTAGTTTGTAAGATGCAACCGTGTGAGGGCGCATACAGACCAAGGTGCACAAAGGCGTGGGCGTTGTCATTACTTGATGTTGTAGATCAATTTGCTTCTTCGATCTTTAACGTTTCTCAATAGATTCAAGCCGCTTGGCAACGCAAACATCTACTAAAACCCGTAGTACAACAGGTTGGGCTTAGGAGCCGAAAAGGGCAGTTTGATATGAATGATTCTCAGAAGAAATCGCTGATAGAGCAGGGTCAAGCTGGCAAGGTTCGGCACTCGCGGGCAACAGGTTCTGCGGCAACAGGCGCGCTTACCGCTGTCTGGCTCATGCTTCAGGGTGTACTTGTAAGTGCTCCGGCATTGACACAAACGACAAAAGCGCAAGAGCCTCTCTCATACAGCGGTTTGCTGGAGAAAATTGAAGAGGGGCAGGTTAATAAAATTGAATTAGATACGGCTCGCGGTGTGGCTCAGGTTTATCTCAAAGAGCGCAATTCCACCCCTCAAGAGGTGGCACTCTTTGCAGACGATCGCAATAACCAGCCGCTGATTGAAGCTGCCCGCGCTAACAATGTTGATCTAGATGCCCAACCCACCGCCGATGGCAGCGCCGCCACCTGGCTGTTAACGCATGCGCTCCTGGCATTCCTACTGATTGGGGGACTGCTGATGGTGTTGCGCCGCTCGGGCAATGCCTCAGGGCAGGCGATGAGTTTCGGCAAATCGCGGGCGCGCTTCATGATGGAAGCCAAGACCGGCGTCATGTTTGATGATGTAGCCGGGATTGAGGAAGCCAAGGAAGAACTCCAAGAAGTTGTAACCTTCCTCAAGAAACCAGAGAAATTTACGGCAGTGGGCGCAAAGATTCCTAAGGGCGTGCTGCTGGTGGGACCGCCAGGAACCGGAAAAACACTGTTAGCAAAGGCGATCGCCGGAGAAGCAGGTGTGCCGTTTTTCAGTATTTCTGGCTCTGAGTTTGTTGAAATGTTTGTGGGCGTCGGGGCTTCTCGCGTTCGCGACCTGTTCAAAAAGGCAAAAGAAAACGCACCCTGCATTATCTTTATTGATGAAATTGATGCGGTTGGGCGGCAGCGGGGAACGGGGATTGGCGGTGGCAACGACGAGCGAGAACAGACCCTGAACCAGCTACTCACCGAAATGGACGGCTTTGAAGGCAACGCTGGCATCATTATCATTGCGGCCACGAATCGGCCTGATGTGTTGGATTCGGCCTTGCTGCGTCCTGGTCGGTTTGACCGCCAGGTGATGGTCGATTTGCCCAGCTACCAGGGGCGCTTAGGGATTCTGAAAGTTCATGCCCGCAACAAAAAGCTAGCGCCAGAAATTTCGTTAGAGGCGATCGCCCGCCGTACCCCTGGGTTTTCGGGAGCAGACCTGGCCAATATGCTAAACGAGGCCGCAATTCTGACGGCTCGCCGCCGCAAAGAAGCCCTAACCCCGCTAGAAATTGACGATGCCATTGACCGCGTCACGATTGGACTCAAGCTCAATCCATTGATGGACAGCAAGAAAAAGCGACTGATTGCGTACCACGAAATTGGCCATGCCCTGCTGATGACGCTGCTCCCCAATACAGACCCATTGGATAAGGTCACCATTATCCCGCGCTCAGGCGGCATTGGTGGCTTTGCCAAACCCGTGCCCAGCGAAGACAGCGACTTTGGGCTAGAGAGCCGCTCCAGAATTTTGGACAACATCAAAATTTATTTGGGTGGTCGCGCCTCTGAAGAAGAAGTGTTTGGCCATGATGAGGTGACGCAGGGAGCCACCGGAGACATTCAAGCAGTGGCAGACTATGCTCGCCGCATGGTTACCCGCTATGGCATGTCTGAACTGGGGCCACTGGCATTAGAGCGATCGGGTGGTGAAATCTTCCTGGGTCGAGATTTGATGGGGCAATCGGTTGAATATTCCAATGAGATGGCCGTCAAAATTGACCATCAGGTGCGAACGATTGTCTTTACCTGCTATGAAGAAGCCCGTCGCTTAATTCGGGAAAATCGCATAGCGGTCGATCGGCTGGTAGAACTGCTGCTAGAGCAAGAAACGATCGAGGGCGATCAGTTTCGCCAAGTTGTTGCCGAGTATACCTCTTCTGCCGAGCAGCAGCTCGTTGGGCAAAAGATCTAGACGTAAACCCGTAGAGACGCGATTAATCGCGTCTCTACGGGTTAAAAAGACGAACCGGGCTGCTTGAGAAATTCGGCTTCAGCAGGCGTAGTTCCGCGCCCGAGCACAGCATTGCGGTGAGGAAACCGCCCAAATTCCTGAATTACCTTGAAGTGGCGAACGGCATACTCGTAGCAGTCGGCCAGTTCAAGATCGGCGATCGCCAGCTGCTGCATCAGCTCAACGCATCGCTGCTGATCGTCGAGGTGTTCGCTATGCTCTAGCGGCAAGTACATAAACAGTCGTTCTACGAATGGTTGCTGCTGGTCAAAGCCAAGGGCGATCGCCTCTTTGGCCACTGCTAATACCTTTGCATCTGTCTCAAACGCCTTGGGACTGGCCCTGAACAGATTGCGAGAAAACTGATCCAGCAGCACGATTAGCGCCAAGCAGCTTGCCGCATTGTCTTGCCAGTGGTCAAGCTCGCCTGCCGCTGCTCGACGATGCAGTCCTAGGAAGCGATCGCGAATGATCTGATCGGTCTCAGCCCGTTTGCCAAACCACAGCGATCGCCGTTGGGCATAGGCGGCGTCATTGGTCTGTGGTTCTCCAAACCAGAATCGCAAAATATCCTGGGCATGAGACATAGCAGCGGCCTAAGAGGAATCTCTAATTTTGCTGGGAAGGAGCAGGTGTGGTTGGCGTACTGGCATCCTGCGACTGACGCAGCAGCTGCTGCTGGCGATTGCGAAATTCTTGAGCCGCAGAGTTGATATTTTGCTCTTGATCTTGACGGAACTGTTCTTGAGTGCGAATGCTGCCAAACTGGGCGTTGTGGATTAAGTCCAGAATGCTATTGACGCCAGCATTGTCACGCTCGGAAAACAAGTCGCTCGACTCTTCGTTGGCAGACCCTTGATTCAAATCAGTCGCCGATTGGGCACTGACGGGTTGAATTGTGGCCAGCGACAGCACCGACAACAGACCAATTCCAGCTAAAACAGGTAGTTTCATAATTTTTTTGAGGTTAGCAGCAGACGAAATGTATCCCTACATCACGACGAAGCAACGACAAGAATTGCTCCTGCATCTTTGAGTGTAGCGAACCTAGCCCGGCCTGGTTCAGCTCTCAAGCAAAACTGCGGCTGAGCAAAGACCGAACGCTGAGTAAGGCAACGGCACCAAACCCAACCAGCACCAGTAGCGACCCTGCAAGCGTTACATCGGCAAAAGGAGTCTGCATCACCACACTGGCTAGCGACCAGTCTGCATGATTGTAGATGTGGCGGATAGGTTCAATGGCATAGCTGAGTGGATTGAGGGACGCCACCCACTGAAGCCATTTGGGCATAAAGCTGAGCGGAGCCAGAGCCGTACTGGCAAACAGCAGCGGCAGATTGGTGACGAAAATGACGGCGATTAGTTCGATGTGACCGGGCAGAGCAAACGCTAGACCCAGGCTAATCGCGGTGACGGCTACCACCAATAGCAGCACGATGGTTGCGACTAAAGCCAACCCCGGCAGACCGGGCAACCCTGCACCCAAGAAGGCACTCATCGCAATAATAATCGCGGTTTGCAGCACGCTCAGCGTCGTAATAAAAATGGCAGAGGCGGCCACAATTGAAAAGCGGGAGACCAGTGGCGCAACTAATAACCGATTTAAGAACCCAAATTCTCGGTCAAACATGACGGGCAACCCGGCGTTGAGCGCACCGCCAAAAGCCGTGAACACCATCACCCCTGCGCCTAGGAACTGCCCATAGTTTTCACTACCGCCAAATAGCCCCGGTGGCACATTTTGAAACAGCGCCCCAAATAACACGAGCCACATGACGGGCTGAATTAAACCTGCCATTAGCGTACTGGGACGCCGCTGGAGCTGGATGAACAGGCGCTTGGTCAGCGCTGCTGTTTCTTGGATAAAATCGCTGAATTCTGACGATTGAGCGGCGATCGCCGCTGTGCCTCCAGCCGGACGCAGTTGATCCAGATTTGCCTGGGGCGGGGTGACTGTCTGGCTCATGAGTAGCATTCCTTGCGTATTATTTCGTTCGTATTAAAGGCGGTTCCGCTAGGACACACATTTGCTAGATACCTTACTCACTAGCCTAACGCATACTCTGTTTTTTCTCTTTTTTGGGATCCCGCAGCGCCACAGCCGCCAGATCAGCATCGAGTAACGTTTGCCCCGTAGCGGCCAGGTACACATCGTCTAGGCTAGGACGCGACTGGGAAATGCCAAACGTTGGTAATCTGGCCTCTTTTAGGGCTTGCTGAATGGTCAGCAGGGCATCGCTTTGCGGTTCTACTACCAAATTAAGCGAATTGCCCTGGGCTTCGTTGATGATCACATCTTGGACAAAAGACAAGGCTTGGAGCATCGCCTTGGTGCTCTCTGCTTCGGCAGCCGGGGTAAACTCTCGCAGGCGCAGCGTGATGCGATCGCCTCCGAGTCCGTCTTTCAGCTCTGAGGGTGTACCTGTGGCAATGACTAGTCCTTTGTCAATAAT
>CASBQX010000375.1 GCA_949127925.1 Synechococcales cyanobacterium PMM_0002 | reverse complement strand
TAGATCGCGCGATCGCCGCTAATCAGCAGCTCGCGATCGCCTATACGCATCCCGAGGCAAAGACACCAGACGCAACGTGGCAGATGCTGATCGGGATCGCTAAATACCTGAGTCGCACTACCCAAGCAGCAACTCGCAAGCAGCTCTTAACTAAGTTGAATATAGGCGATCGCTCCCTACAGCTTGGGTTACAGGCATTAACCCTGCTGGGCTTTGAGATTACTCCATCCCCCTGCTGTGAACTATTTGCGTCGGCTTGCGACTTTTGGTGTTGGTGGGACAAAGCCGAACAGCCTAGTTCCACAGCCGACCAACGGTCGGACGCGATCGCCAAATTTTTAGCAGCCGTCCGCGAAGATCAGTTTCGCCGTCAGTACTTCTATAGTCTGCCTCTGTCTGCAATTCAAACCTTTGCCAAACTTGTGGGCAGACGATGAAGCGCCCAGAATTGCTGCTAAAGAGCCTAAGCCGTATAGCTATAGCTTGTCCGCAGGGCGTCAATAGCAGACTGAAATGTTTTCGCTGCGCTGCGGATTTCATCCGAGCTGTGAAAGTTGTCGAACCGATGCAAAACAGCTCCCTGCTCTAGTAGTAAAAGAGTAGGCAACGTAGTCAAGCGATACGCCGTCGCGAGTTTCAAGTTATCGTCAGCGTTGATGCCAACTAGCTTGACTTGCCCTCCACAGTCAGATTGGAGCTTGACCAGCAAAGGATTAACGATTCGGCAAAGACCACACCAAGGTGCCCAAAAATTAATTAAAACAGGCATGGTGGAGGCTAAAACTTCGTCCGGAAAATTGCTTTCACTAACGGAAATTACCATAGCTTTTTCTCAGGTTCGAGGTATGCCTTCAATCTTTGCCGTCAACAAAAATCTATTTTACTTTCAATCTTTGGAATCTATTTGGGATCATTCTATTAGCCTATGGCACCTGCTGAACGAATGAACCACGGATGTGCCCACCAAAGTAGCCCTATAAATATAGCAATCCCTAAATAAGAAGGGCGTAAAAACTCTTTTAATTCAATGGTTTGACGCCCTTGAGCAATGGCCCAGAATGGCACCACTGAGGTACGCGATTTCAAGGTTTCAAAGGATTCTCCATAGCGTTGCCGTAGACGGCGATCGCCATGCCAGACCCCAAACAGGTGATGTAAAATCAGCCCCGCTGAAGTCACCAGCATAAATGTGGTGCCTAACCACAGGGTATGGGCAATGCACCAGATCACCTGACCCACCATCTGTGGATGGCGCGTAATCCGAATAATCCCGGTTTCATACAGGTGAACCTCGGGTTTCTGGATCGCTGCAATTTCTAATAAGTTAAATGTTGCCGGATAGAGAAAAATAAACGAGATCGCCGATAACACCCACACAATTAATTGAACTAGCGGCTGCCCCTGTAAATTCCATAGCTGTAGCCCGTCATAGCGGTGCTGGATGAAATAGACAATTAAAATAACTGCCAGCGGTAGACTAACTAGCGCAAATAGAACCCGATAAAACCGCGCACCTACTAGCTTTTCTGCTTGAGGGCGAAGAGCTGCTAACCCACTGTGGGCGATCGCAAACCCAATCAATAAACCGATCATGACAACATGACTAGATGAAACCCAAGCGTATGGCACAAGCAAAAATGACGATGGGACAGGCCAAGAGTGGGCACCGAAAGGCAATCCCACAACGTGTTCTAGAATACTAGAAATTGCAGCTTCAGCCAATGTAGCGCGACTGGAAATTGCCCAATTTTCGATCATTTCCAACCTCTACAAAGTTCCCCGATACCGTTTGCTGCTCCCACCAAATCATGTGTCAGTCTGTCACTCAAAATTCATCTGAGAAACATGGCATCGACAAACGGCATTGATACCTTAATGATTACAGGTGAATGAATGTTGAGGGAGGGAGTCGCTGCTTGCCAGCCAATCTTGGATGGCATGCCTCTTAGCGGTCGCTCCCTTTTTATTGGTTATTTTTATGGGCGATCGCAACTCAACGCCTCGTAATAACGACCGCTCATAATGGCGATCGCTTATAGTGACGGCCGCTCATAATGCCGACCGCGCCATTGAGTTGGAGTGTGGATTGAAGACAAAAAAATCCGCAGAACCGCTAGGGGATCAGCTAAGGGAGAGAGCCAAAATACCCACGGAGCTTTTCCGTCAGTCTGGTCATAGGATGGCAAAATAGCCCACTGCATCCCGATCCGAATCAAAATCAACAGGGCGTTGATACCGAGCGCCAACCGCAAGGGCAATGAATCGTAGCCTAGTGCCAGCCAGCCTATTAAAACCGGAGCGGCAATCCACGGCAACCCCTGAACAGCTAACAAAAAGCCTAAATCACCCCATTTTTGAGCAGGCGCACAAGCATCTTTTAGATCTAGCGATCGCCCCCATTCTCGCCAAGTTTCGCCAGCTCCTTCATACATCCGCACTTTGAGCAAGCGAGAGCCATCCAAAAACCCAACCTTCGCCCCTTGCTCAGCCGCCACTCGAGCCAGGGTAACATCATCACAAAACGACGAGCGGGCGCTAGCATAACCATCTAACTGAGCCAACAGCGATCGCCGCACTAAAAAACATTGCCCGTTTGCCATCACCCGTTCACTGCCATCGCCATCGGCTCCTACCGGCCCAAAGCGGTACAGTAACGTCATCAGTAGAGCCGGCTGCAACCACCATTCTCCGGGATATTTCAAAATAAACTGAGGCGCAAGAGAGACTAAATCGTATCCCGCTGCATTGGCTGTTGAGATTAAGCTAGCAATCAATCCGGGCTGTGGCACCGTATCCGCATCCATCCCCAACACCCATTTACTCTGCTCAGACGTGTGGAGAAACCCGGTATGCAATGCCCAAGGACGACCCACCCAGCCGGATGGCAGCGGATCGTCTTGCATAAGGCGAAAACGGGGATCGCGATGTTGAATCCGTTTAACTAAGTTTCCAGTGCCGTCTGTAGAGCGACTATCGACGACCAGTACTTCTCTCAACTCATAACTTTGACGGCTCAGCCCTGCCAAACAGGGAGATAGACGATGCGCTTCATTTAAAGTTGGCACAACGACGCTCACGGTGCCGATCAAATCGGGCGTGGCGGGTTGAGGTAATAAAGCCGGTGTCCGACTAGGCCCCTTGAGCAACCGAGATAATAAAATGGCCAGCGCAGGCAGCTGAAGCGCAAACAGCATGAAGGCGATCGCACCCACCACTGCACTGAAAGAAAAGTCGCTCAAAACGGTGAATACTCAAAACGTTTGGACTCGGCGATCGGCAAGGGCTATTTAATGTCTATTTCGTCTATTTCGTAGCTGCCCCAACTGGTACGGTGGGCTTGAGGCTTTCCGCAGCTGGCTCAACTAGAGCAACAGCGCCTTGACTCAACAGATTCCGCTTAGAAATTTGATAACACAGCAGCGCCGGAACAACTCCCAACGCCAAGCCTAATAAGACAGGGATCCAGATTCCTGCCGCCAGACTCATCACCATCGCAAATGTAAAGTTCCCTAAATACACCGTCAACGGCAAGCTGAGCTGAGCCAGCGAAATTTGGCGGATGCGTCCTCGCCAAAGCAACGCAGCAACCGACATGAATACTACCCCTGTGCCCATCCAGCCTGCAAAATTTTGGTAGGGCATGCCGAAAAAGGCACCGGGCTGATGCCAATACCAAAAGGGCATAGCCGTTTGGCTCATCGCTGGATCGAGCACAAAATCCCATGAGGTTAGCATTAAGGCACCCAAGGCGATTGCACCCACTTGGCGCAACCCAACCCAACTGGTTGAACCCGTTGCAGCCTGGTTTAAGCCTAACCCCACTCGGGCTAGCAAGTAAGCAGATAGCCCCAGATAAAACCAGGAAAGCGGAATAGTAAATGGCACCAAGCCAGCAATTTTATATCCTAGGCCGTTGAGATACGAATAGTCGCCGAAGGGGAACCCTACGCTCGTACCCAGAATCTCACTGGTGAGAGAAATACCAATTGCCGGAATGCAGAAAGCCAGCCAATCGCGCAAACCGAGCGTGCGGTAGGCGTAGAGGGCAACTGTGATCGCACCCAATAAAATGTAAACGACTCCCCCGCCCGCCATACTCCAGCGAAATAGGGTTGCCCCTGCTGGCAGCAACGCCAAAAACTCAGGATGGGGCATGACAAGGAGCAACCCTGCCAATCCAAATGCCATCGCCACTAGATGTCCTATCAGGCATCCGCGCTCAATCGCTACCAGTCGCTCCATGACAAACTCCGCAGAAGACTACGCCTGAACAAAACCACGAATCATCCCCGGTGGGAAGCCAAATCTATCCTTAAAGTCGTTAGCCCAACATGCCTGAGCCGAGATTTTAAGTAGCGCTAAGAGTTTTACAAAAGTTAAAACGCTAGTCACCGTATCCTATCCCAGAATGATAAGGTTTGTAAATTTTTCGACTTTTAATC
>CASBQX010000374.1 GCA_949127925.1 Synechococcales cyanobacterium PMM_0002 | reverse complement strand
GCCAAGTGCTCAGTCATGGCGCGCTGCTGATGACCAGCACGGCGGAATCGGCCGTGTACTTCGGCTTCGGCATCCTGTCTGGCTTCCTGCCGCTGTACCTACAGGACATAGGATACAATAACGCGCAGATCGGTCTGGTGCTGGGCGTGCAGTTGGTGACGACCCTGATCGCCAAGCCGTTCGCAGGGAGGGTGTCCGACCGAGTAGGGCACAAGCCGACGATCCTGTGCGGTGTGCTGCTCTGCGCCGTGGTGCTGCCGTTGCTGGTGCAGACGCACCTGTTCATACTCCTGTGCGTCCTGTCTGGCCTCTACGGGTTTGGCATGGCGGTGGTGACGCCCTCGACGGCGGCACTGGCAGCGGATATGGCCAAGGAGGGGAACATGGGCGCGGCACTGGGTGTCCTAGGTACAATTCGCGACATCGGCGAGGCGGGTGGGCCAATCGTCGCCGGGTTCATCATTGCGCAGGCGTCGTACGGGGCCAGCTTCTTGATCGGCGGGGGGGTGCTAGCGGCTATCGCTGTGCTGTTCGCGATCGGTGCGCCCATACCGCGACACGGATAAGAAACTGGGGCGGAGTCGAGTAATCGTGTCCCGTTCCCAAACGCGGCAGGGGTATGGGAATGCCAAGCGGGAGTCTGCCCCAAGTCGCGCGCCAAACAATCGCTTGCAAGCGTAGCGTTAGACTGCTTCTCTGCATCGTCGCTTCAAACTATGATGCCTATCAGTAATTAAGAAGGTGTCTTACCAGGGAAAGTCGGTATCTTGATCTTTGGTTTCTAAAACTTATTTATAGTCGCCGCCATACAGATTAGGACGTAAGCTAAGGCATTTCGCGCGAGTACCACCGATGGCAAAACCTTACAGTTACGACCTCCACTGCAAAGTCATGGCAGCGATTGAACAGGATGGGATGAAACGCTGTGAAGCCAGCACAGTCTTTCAGATCAGTCGCAATACCATCAACTATCCTGCGACCTGGGCAAGAACTAGTCATTGACAGTGCCACCTTCCACAAAGGGGGTCGGCTGGAGTCCTTGGTGCAAGCAGCGGGCTGTGAAATCTGGTACCTGCCGCCGTATTCTCCAGACTTGAACAAGATTGAACGCTGCTGGTCTTGGCTGAAAAGTCGGATCCCAAAGCAGCTAGACAACTTTGATACGTTACGAGAAGCCATGGAGCATGTTCTCCATTTGGCGTCCTAACCTAACTGGCGGCTGCTATAGTTCTGGAATGGGCAGCTCCCTATAAAAACGCGCGCCCGTCGGGGGGCGTTTTGATGGGGAGAGGATTTTCAAGGATTGGCATTAACCCGCTATAGATAGGCACTGATATCTTCACAGCACTCGTCAGCCAAGTAGCAGAGGGCGCGATATCTTAAGCCCACCAATTCGTCATACACGGGGTTGAGCTTACACAGAGGTGGAATGCGGGCAACTGTTTGCCCGCCAATTGTGATGCGGCGCTCGAAGGGGCAACGAGCGGGAATGAGCTTGGAAATCAGATGTGCAGATTGGCGATCGCGAATGATGATCCCATCCAGCCACAGGCGCAGTGGGCGAAACAAATTTTGGTCAGCTCTACTGCATTGACGTTGCCAAAAGGGTATAACCATAGACTCCTAGTCAAACTCCTAGTCGCATTAGATTACGCTGGGACTAATCCTGGTACGCCCAATTTGATGGCGTACGCTCCTACCATATGCAGCTAACGCGAGGGATCAATGAAGGGATTAAGAAACCCGATGGGGTTTTGCTGAAGCTGACGTAAAGTTGGATGATTTCATCAATAAAATCATCAATGAAATCATCAACAAAATCATGCCTGGGGCGATCGCTCAACTTGATACAAGTGCGGGTTCAGGCAGTGCCCCCAACATGCGGTGGAGCCATTCCAACAGGTTCTCAACTTGTAGGTCAGCGCTGAGCATACCCAGTCCACGTACCGTTACCTTTTGCGGCGTGTAGACAAAGCGGGTTTGCAGATGAGCTGGCAACCTCTCCTTCAGCAGGTTCCAGGCGGGTTCCTCCATCGGCGTTTCTAGCACAATGTGCTGTTTGTTCTCGGGTTTAATCCGGGCAAAGCCTAGCTTTTTGGCAACCTGTTTTAGTTCTACCACCCGCAGCAGCTGTAGCGCGGCGACCGGAATCGTGCCGTAGCGATCGCTCCAGTCTGCCGCAATTTGCACCAATTCTTGTTTGCTCTGCGCTGTAGCCACAGCGCGGTAGGCGCTCATCTTTTGGTCGAGATCGGGAATGTAATCCGCCGGAATAAAGGCAGTAATATTCAGATCGATCTGAGCATCATCGACCTGCGGAATTTCTTGCCCGCGAATCTCCTTAATGGCGTCTTCCAGCATTTCCATATACAAATCGAAGCCGATCGCGTCCATCTGCCCAGACTGTTCTGCCCCGAGTAGATTGCCGACGCCGCGAATTTCCATGTCGCGCATAGCTAGCTGGTAGCCCGATCCCAAGTGGGCAAATTCTTGAATAGCTCGCAGCCGCTGCCGTGCTGGTTCGGTCAGCTGCGACTGTTTGGGATAAAACAACCACGCATGCGCCTGAATGCCGGCCCGACCGACTCGCCCTCGCAGCTGATACAGCTGCGACAGCCCAAACTTCTGGGCATCTTCGATCAAAATCGTGTTGACGCGGGGAATATCTAGCCCCGATTCAATAATGGTGGTACACATCAACAAATCGGCATCGCCGTTGTTGAACGTCAGCATGGTGGCTTCTAGTTCACCCTCCTGCATTTGCCCGTGGGCGATCGCCAGCCGCACTCCCGGCACCATCTCCCGCACCCGTCCCGCAATTTCCTCAATCCCCTCTACCCTCGGCACCACATAAAAGATTTGGCCGCCGCGATCTAGTTCTTGACGAATGGCCGTCCGCACCATCTCAGGATCATACGGGGCTAAGTGGGTTTTGATCGGGCGACGGGAGGGCGGAGGTGTCGTAATTAAACTCATCTCGCGTACACCCGATAGAGCCATATAAAGCGTACGGGGAATCGGCGTAGCGCTGAGGGTGAGCACGTCTACCTGAGTTCTTAAGCTTTTAATTTTCTCTTTTTGGTTGACACCAAAGCGCTGCTCTTCATCCACCACTAGCAGCCCCAGATCCTTGAGCTGCACACCTTTTCCCAACAGCTGGTGAGTCCCAACCACAACATCTAGCTCGCCTGTCGCCAATCGCTTTTGAATATCTTGCCGTTCACTCGCCGAACGGAAGCGGTTCAACAAACCCACCTGAATTGGGTAGGGGGCAAAGCGCTCCTTGAGCGTATGGTAATGCTGCTGCGTCAAGATGGTGGTAGGAGCCAGCAGCGCCACCTGTTTCCCGGCTGTGACGGCTTTGAAAATGGCGCGAATGGCGACCTCAGTTTTGCCAAAGCCCACATCCCCACAGACCAGCCGATCCATCGGACGCAGGTCTTCCATATCACGCTTCACGTCCTGGATCGCCTTGAGCTGATCAGTAGTGGGCTGGTAGGGAAAGGAGTCTTCCATTTCTTCTTGCCAGTGCGTGTCGAGGGGGAAGGCAAACCCTTCTTGCTGTGCCCGTTGGGCATACAGTTGCAGCAAATCGTAGGCCACTTTTTGAATGGCTTTGCGGACTTTCCCCTTGGTGCGCTCCCAAGCTTTGCCCGTCATTTTGTTGAGTTCGGGTTTGCCTTCACCGACGCCGCGAAACCGCGACAGTGAGTTAACCTGGTCGGCAGCAACGCGGAGGAGACCATCGGCATATTGCAGCACTAAGTATTCTCGAATTTCGCCGTTGAAGGATAGGCTTTCGAGCTTGATAAACTTACCGACGCCGTGGTTGCGGTGGACTACATAATCGCCCGGTTGGAGCTTGTTGGGATCAACCTGTTTGGACGCGGCGCGCCGCCGTTTGCGGACATAGCCCGGAGTGGCCAGCGTGTGTTGCCCAAAAAATTCTCGGTCGGTAATCACCACTAACCGGAAGGTAGGCAGAATGAACCCTTCTAGCTCTGCCAGTCCTGAATATTTCAGCGCAGTTGGGGTGCGCTGCGCCTGAAGCCGCTCAATCGCGGGGTAGTCGTGGGAGTTGGGGATAAACTGGGCTGGGCAGTCGTGTTCTTGCAGCAGGGAGACGGAGCGAGAGGGCTGAGCCGAGATCAGCCAGATGGAAAAGTTGCGATCGCGTTCTTCTCGAATAGTCTCTGCCAAGCGGCCAAACTGGTGCGGCGTGGCAGGCACAGGGCGACTAGCGAGGTTGAGTCCGTTGCCCTCTTCGGCCAGTTCAGAGAGATAGAGCCGATCAAACAGTGCGATCGCGTCCAAAGAAGCAGAAAACGGAGCGTGGATCTTGGGTAAGGGCAGTGCGGGTAGGGGCAGTGCCTGCAGCGCCCCTACCGTTTCGTGCCAATGTTCTTCGGCGTGTTCTACCCAGCGATCGCCATGTGCCTGACATTGGTCAGGTTCATCGATTGCAACCAGCATTGTGCTGGGCAAATAGTCTAGTAACGATGCGGGCTGCTCAAACGCCAGTCCCAAAAATCGCCGCATCCCTTCTGGGATCTGCCCCTGCTGCAAGCGCTCTAGTTCTTCGGGTGAGAGGCAATCGGTGAAGGCTGGGCGCAGCGTGGACAGATCGGCGTGAGCAGATTTTCCTTGATCCCCCAGCCTCACGCCGCCTAGCCCTGCCAAAATCATCGGAGCAAAATTCTTGGCTGTCAGCACCAGCCGTTCAATGCTGTCGAGCGATCGCTGCGTAGCCGGGTCAAACTCACGGATTTGATCCAGCTCATCGCCAAATAATTCTAGGCGCACGGGCAGCTCCGACGCCACCGGAAACACATCCACAATGTCGCCCCGGCGGCTCCACTGCCCTTCCATTTCCACCAACGACACCCGCTCATAGCCCAAGTTTGCCAGCTGACGGCTCAAGGTTTCCAGGTTTAAATCTGTCCCTTTGGTCAGCGTCAGGCAGTATTGACGAAACACTTCTACGGGCGGCAGGTGGGGTTGCAGCGCCCGCTCGGTGGTCACAATGGCGAAATTGGGCGTCGAGGCTGGGGAGGTAGCCGCCAGTGCAAGCTCACGCCCCCCGGTGTCCCACCCCCCCATACCGACCAAATCGGCTAGGACTTGTAGCTGCCCCCAAGTCATTTCCGACTCTGGGTCAAACGGTTCGTAGGGAGATGCCTCAGACGTTGGGTAAAAGTGAACGGTGTTCCAGCCCATGGCGTCTAGCTGCACCGCCCAGCGTCCCGCTTCTTCAAGGGTGGCAGTGACGACTAAAAGCGGATGAGACTGCACCTGGGCTAAGGCGGACGACACCAAGCCCTTGGGAATTCGGGCAACGCCATTGAGAGTCAATGAGTGCTGCTGATTGAGCTTAGTGAGTAGCTCGCCAGTCAGGGGCGATCGCCCTAGGGCACGAATAATTGACGAAAAAGCCATACTTTACCGAGAACCCCAACAAAAGCCACAGAATTATAGGAGTAATAGGAGGTGTCTGATTGGTTTGAGCCGCAAAGGGCAACACTGCACCTCACCGACCAAAATTCAGCTGTGTATTTAGATTGTAGAAGGCTTACCAAAAAGCTGCGCCGTAGTCATGCTGCCGTAAGTTTGCAGAACGACAGATCCGCCAAAAAACGCTGACCGCTTTCCTCGCTCATCGTCAGAGGATGCTACCGTCATTTAGGTAGGGAGTGATGATTCAGCTCATCTATCTCAACTAATCTATCAATTGGGGATAGGCAACGAGTAGAAGACGGCGCAAGTTTAGCTACCGTAGGGCGGGCATCTTGCCTGCGCAGGCTGGAAGTCTGCACTACGAACAGTAGGCAGATTTACGCCTCAGACCACTAGAGAATAAGTTGGAAGACCCCAGAAAATTCTGAATAGGGCTGTTCTGCCTTAACCCAATTCTGCCTCAACCCAATTCTGCCTCAACCTAACTCTGAACACTGAGTCAAATCCGTGTTCACGTCCACACCGTTTAGCCACATTTTTTGGCACTGCTCAGAATGCCTGTCACTGTAGACATTATCATCGTTTTGCTGCTGATTTTCGCCAATGGCGTATTTGCCATGTCGGAGATGTCGATTGTCTCAGCCCGCAAAACCCGCCTTCAAGAGCTGGCAGAGCGAGGCAATAAG
>CASBQX010000373.1 GCA_949127925.1 Synechococcales cyanobacterium PMM_0002 | reverse complement strand
TCCCATGGCAATCGGGACAACTCTGACCCGGACTGCGGCTCCTGTGGCTTTGGCTCCCCCGCCGACTAACTTTCAACTCGTTGCGGCAGACTTAGAGGGGACGAATCGGGAATTGGTGCAGCTGCGATCGCGGGTGCGGGTGCTAACGGTGATGCTGGTGGGAGTAACGCTAACCCTAGGCAGCGGCATGGTTTGGTTGGCTGTCAATCCTCCAGAAACTCCTCGTCCCATCTCTAATTCAGCCAGTGCGGCTCCAATCAAAGAGGCCAGCGTTGGCTTGCCTGCGCCGCGATCAGATCGCCTCCCCTGACCCTAGCTGCTGGCGCTAAAGCCCCAAATCTGGCACCCTCGGACGCCGCGCCGGAGTGGGGAACAATAGCTGAAAGTATGGATCGCGATCGCCTAGCGTTTCATAAAAGAAAAACGCCACTCCAGCATAGTGGCGATCGCGAACCGCCCTGACCTGGCGCTGAATCTGACGGATATCTGAGATTCGACCCTTCAGACCCGTCAAAATTCCTACCCCGACGGGCAAAAACTCCCGCGCTACCTGCACATCAGGGCGGTCTAGTTCTAGCTCGAAGCGATCCAGATCATTCCGGTAAATCTGCACAATTAGCTCGTCAATTAACCCACGCCGCTCCCAGGTTCCCCAATCTTGCAGATACTGCTCGTAGGCAAACTGACGCGGATTGGGCGATAGAGAAATGATGCAGGTCGGCTTGAGCGACTTGACGGCAGTGACAATTTGGTGAAATAGCCGAGTCACCTGGTTGGCACGCCAGCGCACCCACTCTGGATCGGTTGCATCCGCTGGCGGCGCGTTCCCCCCGTGCTGCTGCTGATACAGCGCCACCGTATAGGGGTCATAGCCCATTTCTAGCGGCATACCAAAGTGATCATCTAACTGAATACCGTCGATTGCATAGCGCTCTGCCACTTCGGCCAGCAGCCGCACCATAAACTGCTGCACCTCTGGATGAAATGGGTTGAGCCAAACGCGAGGTAGCGATCCCTGCATCCAAGTTTGAGTGCCATCTCGCCGCTGGGTCAGCCAGTCGGAATGTTGACTGGCCAATTCTGACCCCGCTGGAGCCATCAAGCCAAACTCAAACCAGGGAATCACCGCCATCCCAAGCCGATGCCCCTCCACTACGGTTTCACCTAGCACATCGCGCCCCTGAAACCCCGGATAGGGATCTAACTCGACGCCAAAGGCTGCCTTGGCGGTGGGGCTGGGATAGAGCGTATATCCGCCATTCCACACCGTCGGGTAGAGCGTGTTGAAGTTCATCCGCGCCAGCCGCCGCAGCCCCACGACTAAGTTGCGACTAGAAAATAAGACTTCGCTATCAATATTGGTTAACCAAACGCCCCGCAATTCTGTGGGCTGATCTGGGGCAGGCTGCGCCGGGGTAGATTGGGCCAGCACGAGGCGAGGCGGATGCAGGAGGAGGGCGATCGCCAAACCCAGCGCTATCAGCCAAGAGCGGCGAATTGGGCGACCCATTAAGCGTAAGCATGAGGAGCGGCTGTCGTCACAACCGACTTCACAGCAGCCGACTCGACCCACTGCACCTGCACAAAATGCACCGAATGACCCAGGCGATCGCGGCTGGCCGTTACTCCTTGCACGGTCAAATTAAACGGAATAGCGGTCGTTAAATAGCGCTGCGCCAAGCTGCCAAAATCAGGAGCCAGACCTGCGGCTGCCGTTGCGGCTAGCCCCAACCCCAGCAACTGCCCCAGCGGATCTTTAGGCAGCAGCAAGTTTGCGCCTATCGCCAGCCCTGCTGTCAGCAAAATCCCAACCGACACATTGGTGCCACAGCGCGGATGCACGGCCAAGTCCCACTCGCCAGCCACCAGTCGCTGCAAGGCTCGATGCACCGCCCACTCTACTGTGACCGGATCGACTGCCCCATATAAATAAAAGCCGCGCTCTGTAGACATGCCGCCCAGTTGCTCGGTCGATGGGGCAGAGGAAGATGCTAGGGGCGATCGCCCCAATTCACTCAGCACCCAAACGGTGGCATGTTCTAAGGCGTGAACCTGACGCACGGTCAGGAGTTCCTTTAGTCCGGGCACAAATTGCAGCTGCTGGAGCAGTTCTGTATCTTGCACAGTCCGGGGCGAGAAATCAAACGGAAAAGAATGAGACGACGGGATCGCTGAAGCTGTCATGGAGTTCTACTCCTGGGAGTGAAGGTTAACGAATTAGAAAATTAACCAGAAAAAATGACTGGAAAGCAATCAGATCAAGCCAGAGGCTCAGCCGTTATACTGCTGGTTGCCCCAACGCAATCACAGGCCCACCTTGGCCTACCGCAGTTGGTACCTCAATGCCATATTGCTCTAGCACCACCACAGGTTCTTCTGCACCTCGATTCATTTCGATCCGCTTGACCAACACCTGCCCGTTCGACAAACGTTGACCCACCTGCACATAGCGGCTGGTCGGCTCGTTTGGCGCTTGCACAATGGCATGGGCTGTATTGCCAATTTGCACTACACCCAATACCTGCACGGCTCGGGCTATGTCTGGCTGGGGGGGTGGTGCCACAAACGGACGTTGCGCTTCCACAGCAGAACGGTTCGGGACTAGGGTAGGAATGGGCGCTAATTGGCCAGAACCATTGGTGCGACTGGGTAGACGCACCCCTTGCCCCGGCGGAGCCACCAACGGAGCGGTCTGAGTCTGTGGCGTCTGCACCACACGCGGGATGACAGAAATTAGCGAAAACGGATCGGCCCGGTTGCGGCGCACGTCCTGAACTCGCTCATTGGCGTTGGTTGATGCAATTAGCTCAGGGGGAACGGTGCCCGCTGGCACTCCTGGTGAAGGCACAGGCACACCCGCTGGAGCAGCCGCTACAGCGACAGAGGGAGCGGCTGGGATGGCGGCTGGGTCGGCGGGTATAGACGCCGCGGGCACAGGCACTGGGGAGGCGGCATTTGGGTCTGCCTCTGGAGCCCCTGCGCAGCCGCCCAGCCATAGGGCTAATGTTCCGGCGATCGCCACCCATGATGCTTGATGCATAGCTTTTTGTCGCATACCCACTTCCTTAAAACCGCCTCATGAACCTAAATCTGAAAGCAGCTTTCACTGCTGTTTCATTAAAGATAACTAAATACTGCCGACATTGAAGCTAAATCTTCTGGGTCTCTGGATCTTTCGCATTATCTTTCACATTTTTGCCCTGCGGTGCGTTTACGGGGCGTTGCGTCTAGGGCTGTGTGGGCAGCGAGAACGGGAAGGTAGCCGTAGGCTGCTGATCGCTGACCGTTCCTTGGATGGTGCGGGTGGTGCCCTGGACTAAAACGGTGAGGTTAAAGGGGATGGGCGCAGTGCTGTCACTACAACGAGTAAACAGGCTGACTTGAATGGAATACTGACCCTGGGGAGCTTGGCCAGCAGGCCAGAACACGTTTTCGATGGGACTAGCATTTTGTTCACTGCATCCAGCATTGGCGTCCACATCCAGTTGCCCTTGGGAGGCCACAGCGCGGTTATAGTAGGCCAGCACATCCCCTGCCGGATCGGTGACTGCCAAATCTATATCGTCAAGGGTAGTCCATCGCAGCGTCACCTGAATATCTCCAGTGCCCAAGGTGAGCGGAGTTTGAGCCTGCGCCGTTGGCACTGCAAACGGCTGAACCGCAGGGCAGAGCGGTGCCAGGTCAATCAACTGACCGGATCGGCTGATCATGAAACAGCCCTGACGTTCTTGAGCTGAGACGGGAGTACTGCTTTGAAAGATGACGGGTAGCGCGATCGCTGATGAAATTAAAGCCAGCCGCAGAGCATATAGCATACGTGAATCGAGTTAGGTGAATCGCTGATTAATATCAATAGCATTAAAATTACTGGCATTAACTGCCTAGCGACAGCGTAGCCGATATGGGGATTGGGGTTGATGCTGCGGCTCAACCCACATCTAATCTTTAACTTGTTCTACTGAAGCACGATTGAAGGAAGATGGCTGTATGTGGTTTAGAGTACCCGTTTTTGGAAATAAGATAATTATTCTGCGCAAACGATATATTTAGATCCCCGATCTGATGTAGGACTAAGCAGCAATAATAATTAACACAAGCAGTCTTGACCCCGTTTGGCTCCAAAAAAAGGCTGCTGCCCTCTAATATTTCTGTTTTTTTTGATAAAAATTGAGCTAAGGTTTGAGAATTCTGAAATATCGACTGGAGAAGACTAAAGTCTGTCTTCACTCTTCACTAAAGAATTGAGGGATCGAGGGGAATGAGGAGTTGGACATGACGCGCGTTTGTAGCACTCAAGACGATCACAATTACAGCAACCGTGACTCTCAAACCAGTCAGCTTAGGCTGCTGAAACGAGTCGCGATCGCCCTAGGCAGCACAGCGCTGACGGTGGCCACGATTGCCGCTCAGCCGCTGCCCGCTGCTGCCCAAGCCGCCTACGGCAGCTATGTCGGGATTGGTGGGTCGTTTGGGTTGTCTTCTGGCGATTCAGCATTTGGCGAAGACAGCAGTTCTGGTGCCGTGATTGCGGCCCGCTACAAGCTGTTGCGGGCACCTGTTTCAATTCGCGCTCAGGCATTAATTAGCGATCGCACTGCTATTGTGCCCACGGTATCCTACGACATTCCGCTAAATTGGCAAACCGATGTCTACATTGGGGCTGGGGCATCTTTGATGCTAGGAGGCGATCAAGAAGACACGTCTCCGATTGGCAACCAGAGCAGTTTTGTGCTGCAACCCGGAATTGACCACACCCTGCCCAATAGCAACCTCGTTTTATTTGGCAATGCCATTTTTGCGTTTGATGGCTATCAAGCAGGCGGCAATGCGGCTGTTTCGATTCAAGGCGGAGTCGGACTACGGTTTTAGGTAATACGCGCTAATCTACGGTTGATATTTTGCTGTGAACGAGCGTTCCAGCAGCTCTTTGACAAACAGCCGTGGGAATTTGAGCATTTG
>CASBQX010000372.1 GCA_949127925.1 Synechococcales cyanobacterium PMM_0002 | reverse complement strand
GGGCTGGGCTTAGCACTGCTGGCCGGAGGGGGGCTTGGCGTATGGTGGGCCTGGGTCTTTGTCCATCAGCGGCTGGCTCCCCTGATTACAGAAAACTTAAGTAAAACCCTAAACCGCCCGGTAGAAGTCGGCCCGCTAGAGCAGATTTCGCTGACGGGCATTCGGTTTGGCGCATCGACCCTACCGCCCACCTCCACCGATCGCGATCGCGTCACCGTGCAGCAGGTCAAGGCATCGTACAACCTATGGCAGGTGTTATTCAACCACCGTTTGGGCTTAGATGTGACGCTGGTGCGCCCCAATGCCTACCTCGATCAAACGGCAGATGGCAAATGGATTGTGACAAAGCTAGCCGAGACTAAAGACGAAGGCGGACTCAAAATCGCCCTCGATCGGTTGCAGATGCAGGATGGCACAGTCGTGCTAGATCCGTCTGCCGCCGTCATGGTGGATGCCAAAAAGCCAGGAGCCACGCTCACGTCTGATTTTGCCGTGACGCTACGGCAGATGACGGGAGATGTCAACTTTGAAAACGATTATAAGTTGACCCGGTTTGATCTGGCAGGAATGCCCTCTCGCGGCGGTAACCTGCGGCTGCGGGGTGAGGTGAATACCGATCCAAGCATCAAGCTGAAAGTCTTGATTCAGGGCGATGGCTTGGCGGTGAAAGACGTGAATTCACTGATTGCTACCCCGGTGAGTACAGACGTGGGGACGCTATTTTCAAATTTGACGATGCAGGTGGAAGATGACGCCATTACGGCGCTGGACGGCACTGCTCGCCTGCAAAATGTGACGGCACGAGTCACAGAGGTGCCCAAAACGCTGACCCAAGGCAACGTCCAGCTGCGTTTTCGCGAACAGTTAATCACAATTGAAGCGGGGCGCACGGTCTACGGCAGCATTCCTGTGGCCTTTAAGGGCACCTACGATTTGGTCGATGGTTACAACCTAACGGCGCAGCTGCGCGGGGTAGATATCCGGCAGATTCAGAGCACGGCGGGAATCACGCTTCCCATCCCCGCCACTGGAGCCTTTAATGCCGATGTGGCCATCACGGGTGTGCCTAATCAGCCCGTGATTCGTGGCACGGTGAGCAATCGCGGCCCGGTGCGGATTGATCGAGTCGATTTGGCGACGGTTCGCACTCAGTTTACGCTGGCAGGCAATGTGCTGAATCTGGAGCGGCTGACCGCAACTCCATCCGTCGGTGGGGCGATCGCTGGAAGCGGGCGGATCGTGCTAGGTGAACGGGGCAGGATCACGGCCACAGCCCAGGTGCGCAACCTGCCGGGCGATCCGATCGCCCGCGCCTATGGCGTTAACAGCCGCGACATCAGCGTGGGGCCGCTCAATGCCGATGTCCGAGTGGCGGGTGGCTTCGATGCGGTGCAAACAGCCATTCGCTGGCAAGCTCCCCAGGGCACCTATCCGGCTCTAGGCGACATTGCCATTGCGGGCGGTCGCATTCAGTTTCGCAATACGGTGGTTCAGGTGGCGGGCGGCACGCTCACCGCCCAGGCCGATATTGCCAACGGGCGCTGGCAAGCCGCTGTCGTCGGTGACCAAATTGGTCTGAGTCAGTTTTCACCCGAGCTGCGTGGCCAGTTTGGCGGCAACCTGCGGCTGGCCGGAAGTCTAGCCAATCTTAGCCCCGGCAGCGTGCGGGCAGACGGCGATGTCCGGTTTTCGCAAGGGCTATCGGTGCTCAACCGTCCGTTAACCGCCAGAATTCGCTGGTTGGGCGATCGCCTCGCAATTGATCGCGCCAGTGCTCCAGGCTTCAGCGCCAACGGCGTAGTGCTGACGCAGCTAGAGGGACGAGGCGCACCCGCCATTTCTAGTTTTGATCTCAACCTGCAACTGGAAGGATATGACCTGGCCAGTTTGCCCGTAGCGCTCCCGCCTCAAGTACGGGTGGCGGGGCTAGCCGATTTTGCCGGACGCGTGACCGGAACTCCGGCGGTGCCCAGGGTGAACGGGCAATTGCAGCTGAATGATTTGGTGGTGAATCGATTCCAATTTGACCCCGTGCTAGCCGGTGGCGTGCAGGTGGTGTTGGGAGAACGGGTGGAGCTAGATCTGCGCGGGCGTCAAGATCAAATTGCGGTGCAGTTAGACGGCAACTACCGTCCCCGTAGCTTTCGGGTGCAGTTAGATGAGGCGATCGCCAGCGGCACCAGACGCGGCAATATTCTCTATGCAGATGTCGAAGCCTTGCCGCTAGCTCTACTAGACCTGGCTCCGGCTCCAGAGGCTGGACTAGGACGAATTGCTGGACAGGCCACAGGAACGGCTCAGGTGAACCTAGCTACACTGGCCACCACAGGAACGGTGGCGATCGCCAACCCCGCCATCGGCTATATCCAGGCTCAGCAATTTAACGGGCAGTTCCGTTACGACAACAACGCGTTCACCCTGCGCAACGGCGACCTGGCCTTTACCAATAGCCGCTACCAGCTAGACGGCACCGCTACCCTGGGCAGCAACCCACAAATTAATGGGCAAATCCGCACCGCCCAAGGCAACGTTCAAGACATTCTCACCGCCCTACAGTGGTTTGACCTATCCGATATTCGGCGCGGCATTCAATCTCCGACCTACGGGACGGCGGCCAATCTCCAGCCCGTCGCAGTTGGGCAACCCAACGATCCACTGATTGCCCAACTGCGGCGGTTCTCCGAAATTTTGGCGCTGATCGACATTCGACAAGCCGAACGAGCCGCTGCCAGCCCTCTACCAGCCCTGTCCCAACTGCAAGGAACCTTTGCGGCCACAATTGACATTTCCGGATCACCACGAGCAGGGTTAGGCGTAGATTTTGACCTGCAAGGGGCTAACTGGAGCTGGGGGAACGACTATTCGGTAGAACAGGTGGTGGCTCAAGGCAGTTTTACTGATGGCGTGCTGGACTTGTTACCGCTGCGCCTGCAATCGGGTGATGCGTTTGTGAACTTCTCTGGCACCATCGCGCAGGCGCAAACATCTGGGCAGCTCCAGGCTCAAAATATTCCCGTAGAACCGCTGCGCGATTTTGTTAAGCTGCCACTCGACATTACGGGCACCCTCAATGCTAATGCTTTATTAGAAGGCAGCTTGGGCAACCCTTCTGTTCGAGGCGAAGTAATTTTAAGCAACGCCACCATCAATCAAACCCCGATTGAGGGCGCTAGCACTCAGTTTAGCTATGCTGATGCCCGCCTCAACTTACTAGGGCAATTAACGGCCAATACCACAGAGCCGCTGAATGTGGTGGGCAGCATTCCCTATCGGTTTGAATTCATGACCGTCTCGCCCGACAGCGATGACATTAGCCTTGAGATCAATGTGCGTGATCAGGGATTAGCGCTGCTAAACCTATTTAACGATCAGGTGGCTTGGCAGAGCGGGCAAGGTGAGGTGAACCTGCGAGTTGATGGCACTCTGATGAACCCCTCAATTGACGGATTTGTCGCCCTGCAAGAGGCAACCTTTACCGCCCAAGCCCTGCCCGAACCGCTCACGAATGTAACGGGTAGAATCCAATTCAGCCGCAGCTTTATCGACGTTGTTAGCCTACAAGGACAATTTCAGCAAGGGCAGGTGGTGGCACAGGGCGTCTTGCCTATTTTTGATCGCAGTGACCTACCGCTGAGTGAAGATGGTAGCCCGACTAACCCGTTGACTGTTGCTCTAAATGACCTAACGCTAAATTTTAAAGGTCTATATAGCGGTGGCGTGGCGGGTCGGCTGTTGGTGGCTGGCACCGCGCTAGCGCCGCAGGTGGGCGGCAACATTGTGTTGAGTAATGGGCAAGTGGAATTGCCTAGCGGTGCGCCCGCCACCTCAACGGCTACGGCGCAAACCGCTGATCCCAATGCTCTGACTAGACCACCCGAACTGGATAATCTCAACATTCAGCTAGATCGCAATCTGCGGATTACGCTTTACCCAATTTTGAACTTCCTGGCAGTGGGGGATATGACCCTGAGTGGCCCACTGTCAGCCCTGAGTCCTGAAGGCACGATCCAGCTCCGCAGCGGTCAGGTAAATTTGTTTACAACCCAGTTCAATTTGGTGCGGGGCTATGAAAACACGGCTCAATTTGTACCCGATCGGGGGCTTGACCCGCTGTTAAACGTGCAGCTAGCCACATCTGTGCCCGAGGTCACCCGCACACCGACTACCTCGAATGCCCCGGGTGGAGCGGCAGAAATCAACGAAACGATCGCCACTAACTTAGGCAGCTTGGACAATGTGCGGATTCAAGCCAGCGTGAATGGGTACGCCAGTCAGTTATTTGATGAGCTGGAATTAACCAGCAGCCCGTCGCGATCGCGCAACGAGATTATTGCGCTGTTGGGCGGTGGCTTTGTCGATACCCTCGGACGCGGTGATAGTACATTGGCGATCGCCAACTTAGCCGGGTCGGCGTTGCTCACGGGTCTGCAAAACTTTATCAGTAGCACCATTGGTCTCAGCGATTTCCGGCTGTATCCCACGCTGCTGCCGTCGGCAACGACCTCCGAATCGACTCTAGAACTCGCGTCGGAACTAGGGCTAGACATTACGGGCAATTTCTCCGCCTCAGTCCTAGCGATTCTCACCGCCGATGCCCCAACTCAGTTCAACCTGCGCTATCGGATCAACGACGAATTCTTACTGCGGGGGTATATCGACACCGACAGTGGCACTGGGGTCATTTTAGAATTTGAAACCAGGTTTTAAGCCAACCTGATTTTGGGCTGACTGTTGGACTTACTGGCCGACTGAAAGGGGCAGCCGCAGGAACGGAAACACAAGGCGCGTCCCTTTACGCACAGACAGCAGCCAAATGGCCTGCCGCACCTGAGGTGATAATTCGACATTGGCGTTGACGTTGGCCGTCAAACTCGCTTCTAACGATGCTCGCTCAGCCGCCGTTAGGGGGGCACCTGTAATCGGCGATCGCCCCTCTAAAATAATCTGAGTCCGCAGCACTTCTTCGGGCAGGTCGTCGGGGGGCGGCAGCGCCGAGCCGGGGGGAACCCACAAGACCCAGGACACCGACAATAAGCAGAGAGCTGCAAGCAGGGTTTGCATGGCATGAAGTAGGGTTTAACTACCGCAGAGTGACTTCCCTCTATGATAGGGTTCGGCAGCAGGTTAGGAATGAGAATAAATAACTCCGCCATTCTTCTGTAGGGGCGAACGGCCGTTCGCCCCTACCAGCAATCAAATTCCCGATCTGATTAAATCCATAATCCTTAGGGACATTGGTAACCTTGAACGCGATCGCGCCAGTACTCCGATGACACTAAATCAACCCCATGGCTGGCGGCAGTGGTTGGCGCTGCTGGGCACGACTCTGCTGCTGGTTTCATGCCTGCGATTACCCCCGCCATCGCCGCCTGCACCGCCACAGACAGCGGTACTAGCGGCGAGCGCCTCTTCCCCGCCGTCGCCAGAATTGCGCATCCGCCAATATTCCCTGCCCCGCAGCACGGTTCATGTCGTCGTCATCCCCACTGGAGTCCCCCAGCGGTTTGCCATCGAACCTGTTTTAGCTCCAGGGTTAGAGCCGCTAGAGGGCTGGGCGCGTCAGTCCAATGCGATCGCGGCGCTCAATGGCGGTTTTTTTGATCCTGCCAATCAACAATCTACTTCGTACGTGATTCAGCAGGGCGAGGTGACCGCCGATCCCCGCCAGAATCAACGGCTGGTGGGCAATCCTAGCCTCGCACCCTACCTAGAACAAATCTTTAATCGGCCAGAATTTCGGCACTATCGCTGTGAGGATGACGGGTTCTATGCGATCGCCCCTCATCGTGATCCCGCGCCCCCAGGTTGCCAAATTGAGACAGCCCTAGGAGCTGGCCCTCAGCTTTTACCAGAGCTGACCTTAGAGGCAGACGCCTTCCTATCTGCGAGCAATGGCACCGTCATCCGCGACCCACTCGGATATAACCGCCCCAATGCTCGCTCTGCCGTAGGCATTTTGGCCAATGGGGACGTGGTCTGGGTGATGGCCGCTCAGCAGCCAGAGGCTCCCGGCAGTTCGGGGCTATCGCTACTAGAACTTGCAGATTTTATGCGATCGCTGGGAGCTGTGGCGGCAATGAACCTAGACGGTGGCAGCTCTGCCGCCATTTACGCCAACAGCCAAACGGTGTATGGCAAAGTCAACGAAGCTGGCAATCCGGTCGTGCGTCCGATTAAGTCAATGTTGGTAGTGCGATCGCTGCCGTAGTTCTTATTAGCTGCATCACCTGCAAACGGACTCAAAAGTATGTGATCTTGGTCACAAAAATGGGCGGCTCCCATCACATCAACACATCTGTCCCATCACTTAATATGATGAAAAGTATCACAGAGTACCTACTGCGCAGATCACCTGCACCAGTCTCAACAATTGAGATATTAAAACTATCCTGAAAACGCCATTGGTTAAGTTCTTGAAATCGTCACCCCATGATTATGCATATTGATCTAATACCCGGTGCGATCGCAGAATTATTTGCCCAAGCCAGTACCACCGGGATTCTGACGCTTGCCGATCGGTATGGCTTAATGGCTGCGATGCTAGCCGAATCCTTGGGCGATGAAGAATTGCGCGCTGTGAATCGGCTGCTGCGATCGGTTTGTCGAGGTGATATTAAGATGGTGAATGAACTGTCAATGGTGCAATAATACTTGCGCTTTAAGTCTGGACGGTGGGGCAAGTTTACGACATTGTGCGGTCAATCTCAAATTTTGAAGCATCAGGTTGGGTCTGTTCGATCTAGAAAAACCCAACCCAATTTAACGTGAGATAATGTTGGGCTAATTATCTTGGAGTGCATCCCAGTTTTGCAAGTTTGCCCTCATCCCCCAGCCCCTTCCCAGAGCGGGAGAAGGGGAGCCGGATTCAAAGTCCCTCTCCCAGAAGGGGCTACCGTGTACACACAAGTCCGTCTAGACTGGATTTGAGGCTTTTAGGAGAATGCTAAACATGGACAACCCGATCTTAATTCACGCTCAACAAGTCGGACGAAAAGCCTTTGG
>CASBQX010000371.1 GCA_949127925.1 Synechococcales cyanobacterium PMM_0002 | reverse complement strand
TTGGCAGTATGAGTACCCCTGTCCTCCCTGCGTCGTTGCAAATCACATCTGGTGAGGGGAATCAGCGGCTGAGGCCACTAGCTGTGCTGTATTCTCAGGCCGTTTGGAGTGACCAGAGCGTTTCCCTCTGTAAGTTACACCAGCAGTTAGGGGGCACAACTCCCACAAATTGTAGATAGCGTTCCATGGGCAAGCGTCCACTAGGGATGACGAGGAAGTCGGTAGAGTGTCTTAATCATGAGGCTGGAAGGATGACGAAAACGGTTCTAAAATCGCTGATAATGCGGAAAATGCGTCGTTCACGCAGCTCGGCTACTGCTGGTTTTACACTGCTTGAGCTGTTGATAGTGTCCTTGATTTCTGGGCTACTAATTTCTGGCTTGATGTATCTAGTGGTAGAGCTGCTGACGGCAGATCAACGAGAATCGTCTCGCACCGAAACCCAGCGCGATATGCAGATGGCGATGGACTACATGTCTACTGAGTTGAAGGAAGCCGTCTACGTTTACAGTGGGGCCTGCATAGCAGGGGTAGCATCAGGCTGTCCTGCTGCTGGATTGGCAGCTAGTCTGCCTACGGCGGTCTCTACTAATAGCACTCCTGTGCTGGCGTTCTGGAAACAGCAGCTGATTCCTAGCGATTTGAGGACTCAATGTGCAAACGGAACTCAGGCGGCGGATGTTCCCTGTATTGTCGGTAGTTCTTATTCGTTAGTGGTTTATTCTTTGAGCACGGCTAACACGGGATCCACCTGGCAAGGTCGGGCAAGAATTACTCGCTATGCCCTGACACAGTTTACCGGGACGACTCGCACAGCGGGCTATGGAGAGCCGACCCCGTCTAATTTTGGGGGTTGGACTTCCTTGGGAGGCCGAGCGGGTGGTACGCCAGCAGTCTTAGTTGACTTTGTTGATAACGGCGTTGGTGCCGATACAGTAGTGGGCACAGGTAATCCAACTTGCGCAGCCAACGACTATCTGCCTTCTCCAGTGGTTGCGGGTTCTCCAACAACAGTTATACCAGCGGCTAAAAGTTTCTTTGCTTGTGTGAAAGACACGACGGCGTTGTCGGACTCCTACCGAGATGTGGTGCTGTTTTTGCGAGGCAGTGTTTATGGCCGACCGGGGTTCCGGGATGCCGATCGGGCATTTTTGCCAGCGCTGGAGGCTCGGGTATTGACTCGTGGCGTGTTGGAGCGTAAACCTGCCAGCTCGACAGGGAATTTCTAAGGACGTCAATTCTGATTTGCTCTCGATCGCCCATTATTTTTTAGTCTGACTGATTTGGTAACCCCCGACTGGAGACACAGCCATGAAGAATCCACGCCTGCGAAGGAATTCTACCGATGGATTCACGCTAATCGAGATGATTGTCGTGATTATAATGATTGGCGTCTTGTTTACGATCGCCCTTCCCAGTTGGGTGTCGTTCTTAAATAATCGGCGGGTTGGTTCTGCGCGAGATGAGATTTTGCAAACGCTTCGTCAAACGCAGGCTGAGGCGGTTCGCACTCGCCGCGAAAAAACCGTAAGCTTCAACACCACCGCCAATCCGCCCCAGATTACCGGATTTGAAGGGCAACCGACCCCATTGGGAAATGGGAAGTTCACAGCGGGCATGATTGGCCTACAAATTACCCCTACGGCTGCTACTAGCATTACCTTTCTATCTACAGGCGCATTGTCAAACCTGACTAGCCCTGGCAATCTCCCTGCGACTATTACAGTTTCGGCTCCTGCCAATGGTAACTCCAAGAGCTGCGTCATCATTGAGACCTTGCTAGGCAGTATGCGGAGTGCGAACAAAGGAGATCCAGGCTGTTCTTAAGCTAGGAGAAATTAAGGCATGAGAATTAAATAACTCCGCCATTCTTCTGTAGGGGCGAACGGCCGTTCGCCCCTACAGAAGAATGGCGGAGTAGGGCGAACGGCCGTTCGCCCCTACCAGCAATCAAATTCCCAATCTTATTAAATCCATAATCCTAAGTCAGCAAAAAAATGCTGCAAGCGTTGGGACCACATTCCAGCCCTTGCAGCAACGCCTAATTTCTTAGCTTTTAGCTTCCTACTCAACCCGTTTCGAGAGTGGATCATCCTCGTAGGGCTGTACACCCGTTTTGGGATACTCGTCACGGCTAGGGCTAAAAAGTTCTGATGCCCCTTCAGAAATAAACCGAATCATTTGACCTACGGCTTTGAAGAGATTCATAAACTGACCTCGTAAGGACTTTGCCAGCAGAGCCAACTGTAGAAGTCAACCTAAAAAGTCTAGGTATAACTTATTCTGAACTGGCTCTGTCTAAATGATAGGGAATCCTTCTAGAATTTGTGCTCTTTGCTACTATTCTTTACGTTGAGCTGCTTGTAACTGTTCTAATTAGCTGTGCTAGACGACTCGCGCTATCGGTGAGGGCAAGGTCGGCCATTGCCTCTGACATTTCGGCTAGGTGAGGCGATCGCAATAAGTCTAAAACTTCGGTTTCTAGCCGTGTGGCGGTGAGATCTGCCTGCTGAAACAGTTTGGCCGCTCCAGTGCTGGCAAATATTTGAGCATTGACGGTTTGATGATCTTCGGCGGCAAAGGGGTAAGGAATTAATATGGCGGGGAGATGGGTGACGGCCAGTTCTGTTAGGGTGCCCGCCCCGGCTCGGCTAATGGCCAGCGTGGCCCGCTGCAATAGCGCCGCCATGTTGTCATAAAACGGCAGCGGAAAATATTGAGGATGTGCGAGTTGTTTGGCCTCTGGATCGCTTTCGCCAGTTAGATGCACCACCCAGGCTCCGGCGGCAAACCAGGCGGCTGCACATTGACGAACGAGGCTGTTGACGGCTACGGCACCCTGGCTACCGCCAACCACGACGATTAACGGCGCATCGGCAGGGATGGGTAAGTTCAACGGCGGTAGGTCGGTGGCTGAGACTAAGAACTGGGGGCGAACTGGAGTGCCTACCCAAACTGTTTTAGCTCGCGGCAAATAGGGAGTAGCGGCTTCAAATCCTAACGCGACCGTGCTACACAGCGGACTGAGGAGACGGGTTACTTTTCCGGGTAGCGCGTTGGATTCATGCAAAACAGTAGGCAGCCCTAGCGATCGCGCTGCCAAAATAGCTGGAGCCGCAATGTAGCCGCCAGTGGTAAACACACCGTGAAATTGCCCCTGGCGTAAGAGCTGCCGCACTTGCCAAACCGCACTCGCTAACTTGCCCAATACGCGCAGCGTGCCCAAGCCCAGCCGCTGCTGAAACCCTTCTACGTCGATGGTATGCATCGGATAGCAATCGGGAACTAGCTGAGTTTCTAGCCTGTCGGGCACCCCTAGCCATTCCAGCTGATAGTCAGAAAGCTCTGCGGCAGTGGCGATCGCTGGAAACAGGTGTCCGCCAGTGCCACTGGCTGCAATTAAAAGTTTGGGCGGCATCTATTCGGATTGAACGGGGATAGGGAGGGTAGGATGACTGGGTGGTCAACGTTGACGCAAGTTTAATTAGCCGACAGCGAGTGGAACGATTAGACTGGTTGCTTGAACCCGCTATTGTTTGCAGCCTTAAATCATCACCAGTAATTGCAATTAGACGTAGCTTTAAGGCTGTAATCCTATCTAACAGTATCCAACGTATCATCATGTATAGATCTCTGGCTCCCTCATCGGCTGTTTTGCAAAAAAAATCTGCTGTCTCACTCGTTGGGAGCAGGCGGCGGGGGCATTGGTCTGGGCAGATATTATCTGGGCGGATATTACTTGCGGTGCCATCTGTGCTGTTGGGTCTAATGCTGAGCTGCGGTCATGCTGTAGCGGCTCAAACACCGGGATTAGCCATCGCTCAGGCATCACCTGCTGCATCACCTGCCGCATCACCTGCACCAGAAGAATTAACGCGATCGCTCGCTCGGTTTGATCAAGCGGCTAGCGATCGCAATCTACGAGCAGCGCTGCGGCTGTTTGGCCGCAATTTTCAGCATTCTGATGGGCTAACCTACGATACGCTGCGACAAGTGCTAACCCAGTTTTGGCAACAGTATTCGACGCTTTCTTATCGAACGGCGTTGAATTCCTGGAGCCGTGATGGGGAGGCGATCGTGGCGGAAACGACAACGACCATTACGGGTGTGCAGCAGCTCAACGGTCGCAGCTTTTCGCTAAACGCGACCATCAGTTCTCGCCAGCGCTACGAAAATAACAAGATTGTGTCGCAAGAGATCTTATCGGAGAGCAGCGAAGTGCGATCGGGCGAGCAGCCACCTACAGTTCAGGTGACGTTGCCTGCACAGGTGACCATTGGGCAAGCGTTTGACTTCGACATGATCGTCCAAGAACCGCTGGGCGATCGCCTGTTGTTAGGAACAGCCGTCGAAGAACCGATTCAGGCGGCAAACTATCTCAATACTGCGCCGTTAAATTTAGAGCTGCTGACTGCTGGCGG
>CASBQX010000370.1 GCA_949127925.1 Synechococcales cyanobacterium PMM_0002 | reverse complement strand
TGACCACCAACGGCGTTTTGCTAAAACAGCTGGCCGATCCCCTGGCAGCGGCTGGGCTGCACCGCGTCAACATCAGCATTGATACGCTCAACCCCGACAAGTTTAAGCAAATTACTCGCTGGGGCAATCTGGATGACGTCTGGGCAGGGATTGAGGCGGCAGAGCTGGCTGGGCTGGGGGTGAAGCTCAATGCCGTGGTGGTGCGCGGCTTCAATGACCAAGAGGATGTGGTGGAACTGGCGCGCCTCACCTATGACCATCCCTGGCAGGTGCGGTTTATTGAAATGATGCCGTTTGGCGACGTGGCCGAGTTTCAGCAGGCTAAAACCGTCAGTGAAGATGAGCTGCTGCCATTGATTGGCAGTCACCTGGCTCCACCCGTATTGCTCAACGATGGCGAACTAGATGGCGAAGCTCGGCTTTACCGAATGCCGGGAGCAATCGGCACGCTGGGATTTATTAGCTCTGTGACCAAACCGTTCTGCGCCGGATGCAACCGGGCACGGCTGACGGCTGACGGTCGGCTGCGGCTGTGCCTGCTGCGAGAACAAGAACTCGACGTGCTCACGCCTTTGCGCCAAGGTGCCACCCCAGATGACCTGAAGGCGCTGTTAGCAGAAGGCATTTGGCACAAGCCTTGGGGGCATGGCCTCGCAGACCAGGTGGTGCCGATGAACCGCGTCATGTCCGAAATTGGCGGTTAATCGACTAACGCTTAATTGCCAGCCATGCTAGCTATGAGCGCCAGGCCAGTTTGTCAAACTGGTCTATTGTTCTACGAAATGGGCATACTGGCAAATGAAGATGTATTTAGAAGCACTTTCTGTAGGCTTTTTCAAACATGAGACTCAGCCAGCGAACGAGTGGATTTCACCTGGATGACGTAGGTGGAGCCGTCAACCACATTCAGCCGATCGCACGCATTCAGCCGATCGCGCCATACGCCTTAAAGCCAGCCTTGAAGCCAGATGCTGCTGAGGATGACGACGCTTACGCTGATCTATACCCAGCCGTTGCTCCACATCCTCCGGCATACCGCCACCGCAATACCAAGAATCGCCTGAAGGCACTGGCGATCGCCGAAGCCCGCCTCAACCAGGTATGTGAAGAATTGCTCGACCTAGCAGACGAGATCCGCTACCTGCATCCCCCCATGGCAGACGCCCTCGATGATGCCTGGAACGCAGCCGACACCGCGCTAGGAACCCTGCTAGACGAAGATGCCTGGTAAGCATTTGATCTAACTATTTCGTCAAACTATTTCGTCAAACGCTAGGTAGGGGCGCTTCGCGAAGCGCCCTTCCAGTTGTGGGCAGAGGCGATCGCCCTACTCAGATTACGCCGCGCCGCGCTTCCATTGGCTTTTAGGAGATTCGGTGTGGGCAATTAGCTCCCCGTTCGCAATCACGTAGCGCACCGTAGCGCGGCGACGGATGGCGTCGTAGCGACTGTTGGCATCCAGCACAATTAGATTAGCGGGCTTACCCACCTCAACGCCATACTGATCTTCTAGGTGCAGCGTCCGGGCACCGTTCCAGGTCACCATGTCATAGCAGGCATCAATTTCGGCAGACCCCGTCATCTGGCAAATGTGAACCGCCATGCTGGCCACATCTAGCATATTGCCCGTCCCCAGCGGATACCAAGGATCTTGAACACAGTCGTGCCCCAGGCTAACATTTTGCCCCTGTTGCCACAGTTCTTTGACCCGCGTGACGCCGCGACGCTTGGGGTAGGTGTCGGCGCGCCCCTGGAGGGTGATATTGATTAAGGGGTTGGCAATAAAGTTGAGGTTGGTGCGCTGCAAGAAGCCCATCAGCTTGAACGCGTAGGCATTGTTGTAGGAATGAAACGCGGTGGTGTGGCTGGCCGTGACGCGAGAACCCATGCCAGAACGAATGGTGTTAGCCGTGATTACTTCTAGAAACCGGGACTGATCGTCGTCAATTTCATCGCAGTGGACGTCGATCAGGCGGTCGTATTGAGCGGCTAGTTCAAAGATGCGGTGGATGGAGCGCACCCCGTCCTCGCGGGTCAGTTCATAGTGGGGAATGCCGCCGACGACATCTGCCCCGAGCTTCATCGCTTCTTCCATCAGCGCGTCGTTTTTGACCCCGCCGTAGATGCCGTCTTGCGGGAAGGCCACAACTTGCAGGGTAATCCAGTCTTTGACGGCTTCCCGCACTTCCAGCAACCCCTTCAGGGCAGTGAGGCTGTGTTCGCTTACGTCGGCATGGCTGCGGACAAACAAGACGCCCTGCATGGCCTGTTGCTTGAGGGTGGCGATCGCCCGCTGTTTAACATCGGCCAGCGTCAGCGACTGTTTGCGATCGCGCCAAATCTCGATCCCCTCAAATAGCGTGCCGCTTTGATTCCAGCGCGGTTCTCCTACGGTCAGCGCCGAATCTAAATGAATGTGCGATTCGACAAAGGGTGGACTCACTAATTGCCCTTGCACATCTAGTTCTAGTTGGGCAGAACACTCTAAGTTTGGAGCGATCGCCACAATGCGACCCGCCTCAATTGCAATGTCTACGACTGGCGCAATGTCTATAACTGGAGGTCTCGTCTCGGCTCCTTCTGATGGTTGGCCTAATGATTGGCCCGATGATTGGCCTGATGGTTGCAGTAGAGAGCAACGTCGCAGCAAGATACTCGGAAGGGCAGTAACCATGAAGATTCGATGAAGGGATCGCCTTCAATGTAGTCTAAGCCACTGCGCTCATCAGTAACTTATGGAACGCTTAGTGCTTAAGTGACTCGACTAGTTTTAGTCCGCGTTTAATCGACTACCCGCAAGATGCCCCGGTGGAGTGCTTCAACCACCCGATTGACTAGGGCTTGCTCTTCATAACTCAACAGTGTTTTAGACAAAACGACTGCCATCAGGGAGTGCTGCACTACTCGCGTAATTCTCCGGGTTTCAAAAATTTGTTCAACGACTTG
>CASBQX010000369.1 GCA_949127925.1 Synechococcales cyanobacterium PMM_0002 | reverse complement strand
GATTGCTTAGGATTGCTATAGACCAATACAAATGCAGGAGATCTACCGATGTACGTACTGATTGGGGGTGCTGGCGTAATTGGCATGAGTCTGGCGCAAACATTGGTGAACTTAGGGCATACGGTGGCGGTGTTGGATGTGAGTCCGAATGCCTGTCGCTACGCGCGCGAGCAGTTGGGGGTGATGGCGTTTGAAGGGAGTGCGGTGAATACGGAAATGCTGCTAGAGGCAGGCATTCGTAAGGCAGATGCGATCGCCGCCGTCCTGCGGGAAGATGCGCTGAATTTGGCCATGGTGACGCTGGCCAAACACTATGGCGTGCCCCAAATTGTCGTGCGGATGCGCCACCGCGATTTTGCTGAACCTTACCGGATTGCTGGAGCCACCACCGTCGTCAATGCCATTGACTTGGCCGTTTCAACGATGGCGAACGCGATTGAGTATCCTCAAGTTGAATCGATGATGCACTTTGAACAAGGGCAAATTGAAGTCGTCAAGCTATCGATTCCGCCATCTTGTTCTGTGGTTGGATATAGCCTCGCCCAAATTGCGCAAGACTCACGCTTCCCGGTTGACTCGCTAATTATTGGCTATCAACAGCATCAGCACGACAAGCTGGTGATTCCCAACGGCAACACGGTGCTAGAAGCAGGTTCCACAATTCTCATGGTGACGAAACCTGGCTCTATTCATCAAGCTGTCGATTTTATTGAGGGCTGTAGCCCATGAAGCCACTATTCATTCCTAAAGCGGTGAACTTGTCGCGGAAACGCTGTCTAACAACACGTTGGAGCGGATGATCAAGAGAAGACATCGATGAGGATACTAGCCGTCGCTCAACTTAGCCGTTAGCAGTCCAAGTCCCGCGTTGTGGAGCAACATCAACAACTAACCGATAGGAGAACTTGCGTGGCCGAACAGCAACCTTCATTCGACGCAGCGAAGTACAAGAATGCGCAGCGAGAGCAATGGACCAAGGACGGTGCAGCATGGCGACGCTGGAATCCCATTTTGGATCGTTGGTATGGTGACGTTACCCGCCAGATGCTCGACTTGGCTCGACTTCAGCCAGGTCAGCGCATCCTAGACATCGCTGCCGGAGCAGGCGAACCGGCTGTCAGTGCCGCCGAACGGGTTGGGTCTAGCTGTTACGTGCTGGCAACCGACATCTCGGCAGGGATCGTTGAGCTTGCGCTCGAGGTAGCCCATGAACGTGGACTCAAACAGATTGAGACCCGCGTCATGGACGGCGAGAAATTAGATCTCCCTGACGCTTCCTTTGATGCAGTACTGTGTCGGCTTGGTCTGATGTATATGCCGTACCCCGTGACAGCGCTACGCGAGTGGCATCGTGCCCTGAAAGCGGGCGGGCGGGTCGCCGTCGTTGTCTTTTCCACGCCCGAACGAAACAGTTGGGGTGCTGTGCCAGCTTCCATCATCCGCCGGTGCGCGCAACTCCCGCCGCCCGTTCTGGGGCAACCCGGACCGTTTAGCCTTGGCGGTTCTGGGGTGCTCGAAGGCATCTTCCGTGAAGCCGGATTTGCCGGCCCCGAGGTTCGCGCTGTGCCGGTGCCCCATAGAATGGGCAGTTCTGCCGAGTACGTGCAGCTCGCCCGAGAAGCCTTCGGTGCATTCAATGCAATGATGGTTCACCTGTCTCCTCAAGAATGCGAGTCGGCGTGGAACGAAGTAGAAACCTCAATGCGTAGTTTCGAATCGCCTGCTGGGTTCGAGGTGCCGGGTGAGTGCCTTGTCGGTTCGGCCACGAAGTGATGATCGCACCTGACCTGCCAACCTTTCAACGTTAGGGGCGATCGCCATATAGCTGCGTCACATCGCCATATAGCTGCATCACATCGCTCAGCTCCATGCGCGACTGCACGCCTAGAGTCAGTAGGGAAACATGGCCTCGGCTGAGGTGGTCGGCAGCGGCGCAGGCAATCATGGCGGCGTTGTCGGTGCAAAACTTGAGCGGTGGAAATAGGACGCGCAGGTTTTTGGCCGCTGCCGCCTGTTGCAGATGCTGCCGTAGCCCGCTATTGGCCGCCACCCCGCCGCCAATGGTAATCGTAGAGAGTCCATAGTCTAGGGCACAGGCGATCGCCCGCTTGGTCAACGCCTTAGCCACCGCTGCCTGGAAACTAGCCGACAGGTCTGCCACCGGGAGCACGTTGGTGTCTTTCTGCAAGGTTTGCACTAGGCGCAGCATGGCTGTTTTGAGTCCGCTAAAGCTAGAGTCATACGGGTGGTAGCCGCCGCCGGGTAGCGAAATCTGCCCTTCGGGTAGGGCAAAGGCGTTGGGATTGCCGTCTTGGGCAAGGCGATCGATCACGGGCCCGCCCGGATAGCCCAACTGCATCAGGCGGGCGACTTTGTCGAAGGCTTCTCCGGCGGCATCATCGCGGGTGGCACCGAGCGTTTCGTACTGGCCACAGTCTTTCACATAAATCAGGCTGGTGTGCCCACCCGATACCAGCAAACACAAAAATGGCGGCTGCAAATCGGGTTCGCTTAAATAAGAGGCATAGATGTGCCCTTCTAAGTGGTGCATCCCCAGGAATGGCTTTTGGTGCACCATGGCCAGGGTTTTTGCTGCCGTCAGCCCCACCAGCAGCGCCCCCACTAGGCCAGGGGCACAGGTCGCTGCCACCCCGTCAATGCCTGACCACTGTAGCCCAGAGTCTTGCAGGGCTTGGGCGATCGCCCAGTTCATGGTTTCCAAATGCTGCCGCGATGCCACCTCAGGCACCACGCCGCCATACTGTTGGTGAATCGTAATTTGGGACGACACAACATTGCTGAGGACGTGGCGATCGCGTACCACTGCCACGGCTGTCTCGTCACAGCTAGTTTCAAGCGCTAAAACTGTCGGCATGCGTTATGTAGAGTTCTTTTGTAGAGTTCTTTTAACTTTTATAGCGGTACTGCTGACATTAGGTTAGTATCAGATTCGTTAAAAGCCACGAATTTACGTTCATCCAAAAATCTCAAATTTTCCGGGCGGGTTCTGGTGACATGCTTCTAAAAGCTTAACGTTATTGGGCTTCACCGGAGGAGTATGATTGCTGTGAAGTGTGATTGCTTTTCTCGGAAAGCAGCTTGATTCTCAGTACTAAATCTTCGCATTTTGTACTTTGCGTTTTGTAAAAAAGGGAAGCAATTCCATGCGCAAATTGTTTGCTCCATTGTTGGCTGGTGTCCTAGTCTTTTTTCTGTGGGTTGGGGTGGTTTCTCCTGCCTCTGCTTATAACCTAACGCCCTGTGGCGATACCGCTGCGTTTCAACAACGTGCGGCTCAAGCCACTACGGCTCAAGCTAAAGCTCGTTTTCAAAGCTACTCCACGCTGCTGTGTGGTGAAGAAGGTCTGCCCCACTTAATTGTGGATGGCAGTGCCGCTCACATCGGTGAATTCATCATCCCTAGCATCCTATTCCTGTACATTGCAGGCTGGATTGGGTGGGTGGGTCGTGCCTATATCATTTCTGTTCGGGGTGAGAAAGACCCAGAAATGCTAGAAATCGTGATTGATGTGCCTCGTGCCATCAAGTTTATGACGTCTGGTTTCCTGTGGCCACTTGCTGCCTTTAAAGAATTGACCACTGGCAAATTGACAGTTAAAGATAGCGAAATCACTGTTTCGCCTCGTTAACTGGTCACGGTTCTAGATCTATGATCGATAGTTTTGGCATTGCTTAAGCTGAGGATGAATTTGGATGGACGAGGTGTAACCTTTACCTCTCGCCAACCCAAATTCATCCTTCCCCATCTTGAGCAGTCTCATTGAAGCTGTCAATTACGCCTTTAAACGGTCTGCAAATTTAGCTTGATTGATTGTTGGAATTATTCTGGAGTTGTGAAGTATGCAATATTTCCTCAAATATCTGTCTACTGCCCCTGTGTTGGCGACTGCTTTGATGTTTTTCACTGCAGGCATTCTGATTGAATTTAATCGGTTCTTTCCCGATTTGTTGTTCCATCCCTTACCTTAGGGAATTACGCTTAAACAGGCGTTTTACGTTCTTTTCGATTTGAAGATTTTAGGGGCATCTTTTGCAGATGTCCCTTTTTTGTGGGTCTAGTTCTAAAGGATCGGCATCGAGAGGCTGGCTCGCTGTGGTTGTCCCCAAATTACCCGCTCTTGTTTATAAATCACAGTTCCGGGGCGGGCACCCTTGGGCTTAAATACATAGCGGGGTTCGGTGTAAATGACGGGTACTTGGTCGCTTTGGGAAGCGCGGCTGTAATAGGCGGCGAGGTCGGCGGTAAATTGTAGGTCGGCATCGTCGGGGGCGGCTCCTGGTTCTAGCCGCAGCAAGACATGGCTACCGGGAATTTCTTGGCTGTGGAACCAGAGGTCGTAGTCGTTGGCGACATGGGAGACGATCTCGTCGTTTTGGCGGTTGTTGCGCCCGATCAAAATTTCAAACCCACTGGGGCTGCGAAAATGCCGAAAATTGGTGGTTTCAGCCACGGCTCCGCGATAGCGCTGGTCTGGATCGTCTAGATACTGCTGCTGGATCAGCTCGTCGCGGATTTCTGTCAACGCCTCTAGGTCTTCGGGATTGGCATAAAGGCTGAGTTGGGTAACGGCAACTTGAACTTGTTCTAGGTAGTCAATTTCAGCCTGAACGGCTTTTAAAAGGGGTTCGAGGGCGGCGCGCGATCGCTTCAGTTTTTGGTGGCGTTTATACCGCGCTTGCGCATTCTGCACAGCATTTTTTTCGGGATCAAGCGGAATTGTGACCGGGTTGCCTGTTTCAAAATCTGCTAGCGTAATTGCTTTGAGGCCGGGTTGCCACTCGTGCAGGTTGGCCATCAGCAAGTCGGCCTGTTCTCGCTGCCTATCGGCTTCGTCTGACTGGTGCAGGCGATCGCGAAAATCATTGGCTTTAACGTACAGTTTTTTGAGTAGATTGATCAGGCGCTGACTCAGCTGATGCCGCAACTGCGAAAATTCTTGGCGATTTAGTTCATCGGTGTAGTAGCGGCTCAATATCGGGTGGATGCTAGGAACCGATTCAACGGCACCCCAGCCCATGACGGTGTAGCCCTGTGGCAGCCAGCCGGGTCGAAACTGCTGTTGCTGAACTGCCGTTAGCCATTCACGCCAGCGGTCAAATAGGCGCTGCCAATCGTCGGCGCTGAGGGAGTGGGTAGATTGCTGTGGCGCTAACCCTGCCGCCTCAATCATCGAAAGCACGAGGATGGAGCTTAGCCCTCGGTAGTTTTTCAGCAAATTACTCTTGAGGTCAGTCGGAATGAGGCTAACGCGTTCTTGCCAGCGCTCTTGGGATTCTTCTAGGCTAGGAGCGGGATCGGTTAGCGCCGGGGGTGGTTCGTAGGGTTGCCCAGTTTGAATCGGACGCACGCTAGATTGCTGATTGCTGACCTGATGAGCCGCCGTCACAATCAAGTCATCCACATTGGTCAAAATCACGTTGCTGTACTTGCCCATGATTTCAACATACAGGTGCCACAGCGGCGGGTCGCCAGGGCGGCGGGCAAACTGCAAGTCTAGGGCGCGCTCCCAAGGGGCGATCGCCTTTACCGATACCAGCGCCAGCCCGTTCAACTGGTGTCGCAGCTGCTGACTAAAGGTAAAGGTGTCGGGGGCTTTAACCGGAGGGGTGTCCAGGCAAATGCGCGCCGCCTGAGGATGCCACGACAACGTTAGCCACCCCCGCTGATTCATCGTGCGGAAGCACAGGGCTAGGGTATGGCGATCGCGCTGATACACTTGCTCAAGGCGAGCAGGCAACCAGGTTTCCTGCAACTCAGTGCAGGCCGCAATTAGGGTCGTAACGTCAACAGATTGCACAGGATTAGCAGAAAAGGCCAGGAACAGGAACGAAACGGGGGAATTGCCAACATCACATCAAGCGGCATGTTTTTTAGTTATCCGACAGCCCGGTCGCGCTGTAACCAAAAACTATCTCAAACCAACATGCCCGCGATCTGAAGCTACTCTACCTTCACCAAAACTTCGTCTTTCTAAAACTTCTGCTCTTGTCAGGGTTATCAGCCTTGTGAGTCGAAATTTTTGCCGATACCATGAAAACGAACGCGTCACTGTTTCTCATATGGTTAGGCATTTTTCTCATGGACATTCGGCTGATCAACATTGGATTTGGCAATATTGTGTCAGCCAACCGGGTAATTGCCATTGTCAGTCCCGAGTCTGCGCCTATTAAGCGTATCATCACCGATGCCCGCGATCGCGCCCAGCTCATTGATGCTACCTATGGGCGTCGGACTCGGGCTGTAATTATTACCGACTCTGGCCATATAATTCTCTCTGCCATTCAACCAGAAACGGTCGCCAATCGGTTTGTGATCAGCAAAGAAATCAATGATGACTAAATGATGACTAAATGATGACTAGACGACCTTAACTATAGCCCATCTGCCTGTCTCTGGGACTCATAACCAGTTCGCTACCGCCTACCGCTAGAATAATAATCCGCTTACAATCATCGAGACTTCAATGGAGAATGGTAGATTAATCGTCATCACTGGGCCAAGCGGAGTCGGAAAAGGCACACTGCTGCGATCGCTGCTCAAACGGCATCCTGAGCTACATCTTTCGATTTCGGCCACGACGCGATCGCCTCGGTTAAATGAGGTGGATGGGCGCAACTATTATTTCGTCACTCGCGACGCGTTTCAAGAAATGGTAGACCAGTCTGAACTGCTAGAGTGGGCAGAGTTTGCTGGCAACGATTACGGCACGCCTCGCCGCCCGGTAGAGCATTCGATTCAGCAAGGCAAGTGGGTAGTGCTAGAAATTGAGCTAGAAGGGGCGCGCCAGATCCGGCAGACGTTTCCTAGTGCGCTGCGAATTTTTGTGCTGCCGCCGTCACTGGAGACGCTGGAAAGCCGCCTGCGCGGGCGCGGTCAAGATTCAGAGGAGGCGATCGCCCGTCGTCTAAGCCGAGCCAAGGCAGAAATCGACGCTGCAAATGAGTTTGATGTGCAGGTGATCAACGATGATCTAGAACTGGCCTTGAGCAAAATCGAGTCTGCTGTGTTTGCAGAGCAGCGGGTCAACAGTCCCTAAGGAATGAGAATTAAATAACTCCGCCATTCTTGTGTAGGGGCGCACGGCCGTGCGCCCCTACACAAGAATGGCCGTGCGCCCCTACTTCGCAATCTGATTAAATCCATAGTCCTAAGAAATAAGTCCCTGAGAAATATAGAGCTAATCAGTTCCAGACTTTGCCTACAAAATTGCTGATGTCTGCGCTAAGCGCTGTAGGGAGGCCAGAGCGTTATCCCCGCAGCTCAGCTTCTAATATCTCCAGCTGCTTTTTTTTGGCGTTCAACTTCTCCTCTAATTCCTGAAACTGATCCCGCCGCGCTTCCATTTCTAATGCTTGACGACCCAATTCTTGACTCTTAAGCGTCAGAGATTGCCGCCATTGCTCTGCCCGCTGCGTTTCTGCTTGAAGAAACGCCGGCGAAACTCCGCTAGATAGATATTCCTCAATAAACTCTAATACCCAGCCTTTGGCATCTTGAACTTTTTTCACTTTTTTGGCGCTGCTTAACTCAACCAACACCAATAGTCCTTCATTGAGGTTGGTGACGTCGCAGTGGCCAAGAGAGGGGGTGCCGTCGGCATGGTCGCTAGCGTCTCCAAGCAGCACCGTTTCTTCGGTGGCACAGGTTGCCCAAGTGTGTTCAGCTCGTTTTTGGGCAAGCAACTTTAGGCTTGCCCTGCCCTCACGATCCCGCTTCAAGACCTGAGCTAAGTAGAGCATTGGAGTCAGAAAAATTATCAGTCCATTAGAAATAAAGTATACCCTTGCGCTTGGCAAGAGGCTTAGTCTTTTAGGCAGGAATTTGATAAAGATTTAGGTTCTATGGCATTTGAGTTAGGCGATCGCGCAACATCTGTGCCTGAATTTCGGCTTCGGCCAGCGTATCTCGTACGCCCTGAACCACAGCGACAGGAGCGCGACTGGCAAAGCTAGCATTGCTCAGGCGATCGCCCAAACTCTTGATTTCAGCCTCCACTTTCGTCAAATCTTTCTCAACCTTAACGCGACGAGCCGCTACATCTATTAATCCAGCGAGGGGAATTAGCACTTGAATTGTGCCGCTGACGCCCACCAAGGTTTGTTCTTCAGCAGCAGGCGTGACAGTCTGAGATTCTGGTTGGGTGATGGGCAGAACTGGAGTGGGGGGGGCGTTGGCTTGCCTGCGCGGAGCGCGTATCGCTGTCTCCGATCCAGGTGTAGGTACAAATATGGGTGTAGATGCATCCGAGGGGGCACCCGATGGGGTGGCGGGCGCTTCACCGCGCACCTCTTGCCACCAGATTGCTACCCTGTCGCCAAACTGGCGGCGTTGTTCAGCCGTTAACAAATTGCGGTAACCAAACCAGGCTGTGTAGCTCAAGCCAATCAATTGCAGCAGCGGCGAGATCAAAATCAAATCGTCAACTGTATCTAGAATTGCCAAGATTACACGGGCTAAGACAATGACCGCAAACAGCAAACCCAGGTTGATCAAGGGCTTGCGGTATTGTTCTAGCGCCCCCAAGTCAAATCCTTCCAATGCCTTAAACGTAGCTTGAGCGGTGCCCTTGGCAAATTGGGCGGCTTGTCCTGCGGCGGCTTCAAAGCTGTCGGGGGAGGCAGTTGGCGCTGCTGTTGGCG
>CASBQX010000368.1 GCA_949127925.1 Synechococcales cyanobacterium PMM_0002 | reverse complement strand
GGGGCGGGCGGCAAAAAAATATTGCCCAGCCGCAGCCCCGACATTTCAATACTGGGTTCGGTGAACCAGTTGCCCAGGGTTGAAAGGTAGCGCAGCACAATGTCGCGATCGCTCGACATTAGGTAAATCTGTTCGCAGCGCCGAATTGCCGATCGCACATAGTTATTCCGCCCTTCTCGCAATAGCTCCAGGGGAATATCGGGCGATGCCAAAATGATTTTCCCTAGCCGCAGGCAATCTCCCAACCCCCCGTCCTCATGGCTATCTCGGTCATCTTTGCCAAAGCGATCCGAGAGCACCCGCAGCATGTTGACCACGACTAGCCCGCCCATGCTGTGTCCGATCAAATTCACCTGTTTGCGCTGTTTAGCCAGCCATTTTCGATCGGCCTCTGGGTTCAACATCGGCTCAGGCGGGGGCATCTCTGCCAGGTTGAGCTGCTTCAGATGCTGGTCGAGCCGCCAGAAAAACTCTGCCAGGTCGGGTGCGCCATAGTGGACGGCTCGGTAGCGATCGCGTTGATAGACCACATCCCGCAGCAGCATCAACAACGACAGCCACAGAAAAAATACCCCAGCGGCGATCGCCAAATCCTGCTGTATCCCCACTGTTTTCACGATCTGAAGCCGTTCAAACACCCGTATGAGCGCAATCAATACGCTGCTGGGAATCAAACTTAAGAGCAAGACGCTGAACAAAAATTTGAGCAACACTTCCAGATTGCTGAACGAATCGCGCGTCAGACCCTTGTTAAACAGCGGCATTTCACTGGGCCAGTGGTAGCCAATGTAGAGATGCTTGTCGGCCAGGGTATCAAAGGGATGGGCACCGGGTTTGGGATCGGCAAATAGCTGATTTGCCTCTTGCGACAAAAGTTTGAAGAACCCAGCCGCTGGGCTAGCATAGCCATGCGTCCGCAGCGTCATCGCTTCAATGTCGCGCTCGTGAATGGTTTGGGCCAGCTCTTCTACATTAAACAGCGGTCGAAATCTTTTGGGATTTGGCAGCGTTCGCTCTACGCTCAGAGATACAGACGCCGTACTCAGCACCAAAAATGTATTGCGAGAACAGCGATCGCCCTCCTCTATCTCTCCGCGCACGTTCCCCCCACTCACATTCCCCCCGCTCACATTGCCGCTACCCAGGTAGCGATACACTTCAAAATTACGGCTAATCGCTCTAGTAAATTCTCCAGCCTGCCAAGAATTCAGCGTTTTGATGATAAACGCCGGGTCAACGGCTCGAAAGAAACCTGGATGCATCGCCTGACACTGAGCCAAGTCAAACGCATGACTGTCTGCCACAATTTCTGCAAGTAGAGCCTGTTTAATGTCGTCTACGGTGCGGGAAGCGGTGTAAATAGATGGGTCTGCGCCATATGTGGGAGCGTACGCCATCTGCACAATTCGGGCTTTAGTCCACCAATCCGAAAATGGTGCCGCATTGGCCGCAATCCCATTTAGCCACTGTTGGTCATTTTGAGCCGTTTCTTGTAGGTCAACGGTTCCTTGTTCATCATCCGATTGCTTCCAGGTGTAGGGCAGGGGGCAGGTAAGTTCCATTCAAACCAACGCAATACGTCTCAGTTGAGCTTGGTTGAGAGTTTAGTCGAGTGGGGACTCATTTTGTAGACTTTTCTGTAAAGCGAGAAAAGCGATTTGGGCAGCGGTTTGCTCTGCGGCTTTTTTAGAGCGCCCTTTGCCCCGCCCCCACATCCGTTCTTGCACCCAAACCTCCGCCACAAAGCGTTCGGGATCGCCATAGACCTGCCCCACTTCGGTAATCTTATAATCTGGCAGCATTTGGTAATGCGCTTGGGTTAACCCTTGAAGGGCCCCTTTATAGTTTTCCAGCGTCGGGTCTTGGCGGATGCGCTCGGCGTGTTGTTTGAGATGTAAATCTAGCCAAGGATGCACTAGCTCTAGGGTGTGGGTGCTGAGATACAGCGCCGCCAGCAGCGCCTCTAGTGCTGCCGCTAGCCGCGTTTCTCTGCCTAAATGGTCGGCATGAGTGCTCCCCGAAACCAGCAGGTAACGATCTAACCCATAGCGATCGCTAATTTCTGATAGGAGGCGATCGCTTACTAGCACGCCTCGCATCGCCGACAGTTCTCCCTCATCCGACTCAGGATATGTGGCAAACAAAAATTCTGCCGCCGCTAGCTTCACCACCGCATCGCCGACAAATTCTAGCCGCTCATAGTTGGCCGCTGCCGACGCAGTGGGATGGGTCAGCGCCAAATCTAGCAACTCCCACCGTACAGGTGCCGATTCTGGCAATCCTAGCTTTTGCACCAACGTACGCAGCTGCTTTTCACGATAGGGAGTGCTGAAGAGCATCCTTTATCCTTCATCCTTCATGCTTAAATTTGGTGGGAAGAGGCGGACATAAGCCGGGTTCTGTTCTCTGCATGGCAAGCCAGCAGAGGGCGGTTATCTATCTGGGATGCCTGTCACCAGACACCTCAAGCGGATTGGCAGAAGCAGGTTGCCCTACTTCTCGGGGCAGGTAAAAGACCAACCGTTGCCCCTTCGACCTTGCTCCCAGCCGGGGTTTACCGAGCCAGCGCCTCTCAACGCTGCTGGTGCGCTCTTACCGCACCTTTGCACCCTTACCTGCGCTGCCATTATGTCTGGGTGCAACGCACACAGCCACAATGAAACTAGTACAGGCGGTATTTTTCTGTGGCACTATCCTCACGCTCGCGCGCACTAGGCGTTACCTAGCAAGCCTGGTCTTTCGGGAGCCCGGACTTTCCTCAGACCCGACGGTCTGCAACCCCCTGCGCCTCCTCTTCCCATCTTCCAAGTCTAGTGGGTTGCTAGACGAATCTGACTAAATTCTTGCAAAAACCTAAATTCTTGCAAAAACCTAATTCTGACAACATCCTGATTTATTTCCGCTTCCAGGGCATCCCTTGATCCCAGGGGACTCGTCGCACGATAAACCTGCACAGTAGCGCTTGAGTGGTGGCGTCAGAATCGGTCGCGCTGCCTGAATCAACCAAGCGGATCAACAGGCGCAAAGAAAACTCTAGTTTGCCGTCGGCGGGCAAGCCTCTGGCTGCCGACAAGTCTACGATCGGAGAGCCGACTTGCAGGGTGCCTTCGGCAGTCCGCTTCAGCATATCTTCGGCCACAATTTTCTCCATCAGAGACTTACCGGGAGCGATGACGCTAGAAACCTGCGATCGCGACAAATCCATAATCATGTTGGGATTGATCCGAATCACGCGGCGCGATCGCCCCTTAAAGTCGGTCAAGGTGCTGCGGTCCCAATCGACATAGATGGGGGTGGGAGAGTTATTAGTCAGATTTAGCGCCAGGTCGTTGATTTTACCAAACTGATATTGACCCTGTAGTGGAATGCTGAGGGCGATCGCCTTGGCTTGGCCATTAATGGTCAATTGGTCTTTCAGCGCACTCTGGTCAAGCTGCACCGTAGCCCAATCTTCCATATTGTTGATTGCGCGGTTGCCGATGTAGACCAAGCTGATCAGGTAGATGACGACAATCAATAGGTCAAACGGGGTCATGGGCAACAGCAGGGCAAAGTAGGATCAAGTTTGCTTAGCAATACGTTTATCAATATAAGCTGGGAGCGATCGCGAAATATGGAGACGCCGTACAGATTTGAGGAAAGGGGCAGCCATTTGCGGCAATTGCAGCCTCTCCCCAGTCAAATTTGTCTCCATAGAGCCAATTCCATGGCACCCATCATAAAATCCTCAAAGTATTGGGTTTTCCTTGCCCTACCCCAAGAAAACCTAAACTCTTCAAACCTTCTAGGCTGCCAAAACCAGAAGAAAAGAAGGTAACATGAGAAGTGTGTTTAGCGTCAATCATTCGTCCTTCTTACCCAGCAGCGAGTGTCACAGTGTTTGTTTTAAGCGGCTACGAGTATCTCCTGGGATTTTTACTGGTTTGCGCCTTTGTGCCAATCCTTGCCCTGGTGATATCCCAATTGCTTCGCCCCAAGCGGTATAGCCCCGAACGGCGAACGACTTACGAATCGGGGATGGAACCCATCGGTGGAGCCTGGATTCAGTTCAACATCCGATACTATATGTTCTCGTTGGTGTTCGTGATCTTCGACGTAGAGACAGTGTTTCTCTATCCGTGGGCGGTCGCGTTTAACCAGCTAGGACTACTAGCATTTATAGAGGCGTTAATTTTCATCGCCATTCTGGTCGTTGGTTTGGTTTATGCATGGCGGAAAGGAGCATTGGAATGGTCATGAATCCTGGGACTGATACCATTAACCTACAAGAGACTATCTTTAACCCAATTGGGCAGCCGCAGGTTACCAAAGACCTGTCAGAAAACGTCATTTTGACCACCGTTGATGATTTGCACAACTGGGCGCGGCTTTCTAGCCTGTGGCCGCTGCTGTATGGCACGGCCTGCTGCTTTATCGAATTTGCGGCGCTGATTGGCTCCCGGTTTGACTTTGACCGCTTTGGTCTACTGCCCCGTTCTAGCCCGCGTCAGGCAGATTTGATTATCACGGCAGGCACGGTCACTATGAAAATGGCTCCGGCGTTGGTTCGGCTCTATGAGCAAATGCCTGATCCCAAGTATGTAATTGCCATGGGTGCCTGCACTATTACGGGCGGCATGTTTAGCATGGATTCGCCGACGGCAGTGCGCGGTGTCGATAAGCTGATCCCGGTGGATGTGTATATTCCCGGCTGCCCACCTCGCCCCGAAGCCATTATTGATGCCATCATCAAATTGCGTAAGAAAATTTCTGCTGAGGCATTAGGGGAACGAGGGCAGATGGCTCAAACCCATCGGTTCTACACCGTATCTCACAAGATGCAGGAAACCCCAGACATCTTAACAGGAAGCTACATGCGTTCGGCTAGCCGTCAAGCGCCTCCGAAGGAGCTAATGGAAGCGTTTGGGATGCCAGTGTCTCCGGCGTTGCAGCAAGTTGAGCCGGAGGTAATCGATCGTGGCTGAAGCATCGAATGAAACTCCCGAAACAAGCCAGATTGTAGAAGCCGGAAAAACGTCTAAGTGGCTGAGCGAGAATGGCTTTGAGCATGAAGCGATGGAGCCAGACAGTGCTGGAGTGGAGGTGCTTAAGGTCGATCGGGAGTTTTTGATCCCGTTTGCGACCGCTCTCTATGCCTATGGCTTCAACTGTTTGCAGTGTCAATTTGCCTATGACACAGGCCCAGGCGGTGATTTGGTCAGCGGCTATCACCTGATTAAGTTGGCTGACAATGCCGATCGACCTGCTGAAGTCTGTGTCAAGGTGTTCTTGCCCAGAGAAGACCCCAAGCTGCCATCGGTCTACTGGATTTGGAAGGCGGCTGACTGGCAAGAGCGCGAAAGCTATGACATGTATGGCATTATCTACGAAGGTCATCCAAATCTGAAGCGGATCTTGATGCCCGAAGATTGGGTGGGCTACCCGCTGCGGAAGGATTACATTTCGCCCGACTTCTTTGAGCTACAGGACGCGTATTAAGCGTAGATTAGCTAATAAACTGATGGTGCATCCTTATAGGGTATGCACCATTTTTTAGGTCAAATTTCTACCCAACTCTGCAAGCTTTATGGGAAAAATCTACGAGGCGATCGCCACTCCCCTAATCGACTGGATTCAGCAGCAGCAGATGTTCTTCGTCTCAACTGCACCGCTAGCTGCCGATGGGCATATCAATTGCTCTGCCAAAGGACTGGATACCTTTCGCATTCTCGGCCCTACGACGGTAGCGCACCTTGATCTAACTGGCAGCGGCGTAGAAACGATCGCCCACCTCAAAGAAAATGGCCGGATCGTGATTATCAGAAAACTGGGTCTAAAACCCTGCCCTTCTAGGGCAGCTTTCCTTCTAGAGTGCGGATGAACTCTCGAATCACGTCAGTTTTAGTTCGTTTCGCCTTTTCGGCATAGCGCTCAAGTCGTTCCATTTCGGGTTCTGGAAGTCTAACGCTTAGTTGTTTTTCGCTCATTTGTGTAGATGAATGCTACACTCATTCTAGTGGATAAGGTAATCAACCACTTAAAAAACCTTGCTATCGAAAGACATGCTGAACCTTGACAATTGAATCTATGCGGTTCTGCTGCATTGTTCTAGCTTCC
>CASBQX010000367.1 GCA_949127925.1 Synechococcales cyanobacterium PMM_0002 | reverse complement strand
TTTTGGGATACTGCTCAATTGTGTAATCGATCGGGCTGTGGTGCAACAATAGAGACTGTTCGCAAGGAACTGTTTGCAAGCAACTGTTCGGGAACTGATCTGAAGATCTCTAGAGCACCGATTCAAGCAGATATTTTGTAGGTGATTTTTACAGTTGATTTTTACTCCTTCAGCCCCATAATTCCTAGCTCATGAGTGTTTCGCTGCTTCGTTTGTTCGCTCGTTTTCCTGCCCCTGGCAGATTAGCTGGGCTGGCGATCGCCCTCCTGGTGCTGCTCACGGGCTGCTCTTTGCCCCAGGTGAGTGTCGAAGAGCGGCTGTTTTTGAACCTGGCGGTCGATTTTTTGGGAGCCTATGAGCTGCCGCAACAGACAATTGAGGGAGTGCCTCTGGGCGGGTTGTCGGGGCTAACCTACGATCGAGAGCGCGATCGCTTTTATGCCATCTCCGACGATCGCAGCGACCGAGGAGCGGCTCGGTTTTACACGCTGCTTCTGACCGTCAAGCAGGATCAGCCGCCCTCTGCTACCGCCGACACGGCTCCGGCTGCCCCAATCAAAATCGATCGGGTCACCGTTGAAAAACCTACCCTGCTGCTGGCCGAAGACGGCGTACCGTATCCATCCAGCACCATTGATGCGGAAGGGATTGCGTTGAGTCCTCGGCAAACGGTATTTATTTCTAGTGAAGGTGTTCCGGTGGACGGCATTTTGCCGTTTATTAGCGAGTTTAATCTAGCCACTGGCCAATGGACTTCTAGTTTGCCGATTCCAGAGCAGTATGTGCCTCGCATCGTAGACAACCAGCCGCAGGGGGTGCAAAACAACTTGGGGTTTGAAGGGTTAACCCTAGGCGGTTCCAGCACGAGCGGCGGCTATCGGGAACCCTTTCGAATCTTCGTATCGGCAGAATCGGCCTTGACGCAAGACCTCAACCCCGCTACCCCCAATCAGGTGGTGCCAATTCGGCTACTCCACTATTTAGTTAGTGAAGGATTACCGCTCCTGCTGTCCGAACACCTTTATTTTCCTGATCCCACGCCTCAAGGAACAGGCTACGCTGGCCTCACCGAGATTTTGGCAGTCGATCAAGGCGGCCACTTTTTAAGCCTAGAGCGATCGTTTGACCCGTTGAGCGGGGTTAGCGTTCGACTATTTCAGATGGCAATGGGTGGGGCGACCGATATCTCCAGCGTTGTTAGCCTCAAGGGTGATCTCAGCGCCATTCAGCCCATTCGCAAAAAACTAGTGCTGGATCTAAAGGACTTGGGTATTCGTCTTGATAATCTGGAGGGGATGACTCTAGGGCCTCAGCTACCCGATGGCACCCAAAGCCTGGTGCTAGTGAGTGACGATAATTTTAACCCTGCTCAGGTAACGCAATTTTTGCTATTTCGCCTGCGGTAGTTTAAGGTTGACTGCTAGCCATTAAGTTGACTGCTAGCCATTAAGACGTTCGCTGCTTCGATCTGTGCGATATTTTGTTACGTTGTAATCGCCCGCGCGGGATATCTTGCGAAAATTTCGCCAGCGGGTTGAATCTGACCTTATGTTGAATCTGACCCTGTGGGGTTGATTTGACTCTGACCAAAACACCAGTGTAAATGCTGACTCTAAGCCATCTTTATGCAACCTTCTCTCTCTGCTGGACTTGTTTTACAAAATCGCTATCGGTTGCTCAACATCTTGGGTCAAGGCGGGTTTGGGCGCACCTATCTAGCAGAAGATTTGGGGCGGTTCAATGAGCGATGTGCGCTAAAGGAGTTTATTCCGGTGCAGTCTGGCAACTACGCGCTAGAAAAATCTAAAGAATTATTTCAGCGAGAAGCGGCAACGCTTTACCAAATTCAGCATCCTCAAATTCCTCAATTTCGCGCCACGTTTGAGGAAAATCAACGGCTGTTTTTGGTGCAAGACTATGTAGAAGGAAAAACCTATCGGGCGATTTTGAACGAGCGGATTGCTCAAGGGTTGGCCTTCACTGAGGCCGAGGCGATGCAATTGCTGCGGCAGCTGCTCCCGGTGCTGGCACATATTCATGCTAAGGGCATTATTCACCGCGATATTGCTCCCGACAATATCATGCTGCGCCAGTCTGACTTTCTGCCTGTATTGATTGACTTTGGGGTGGTAAAGGAAATTGCCACCCGGCTGCAAACCACCGCTACGGCTCCTCAATCTACCACCGTGGGCAAACTGGGCTACGCTCCCAGCGAACAGATGCAAACTGGGCGGGCATATCCTAGTAGCGACCTCTATGCCCTAGCGGTAACGACCGTAGTGTTGCTGACTGGGCGAGAACCGCAGGATTTATACGATGATATGAATCTCACCTGGCACTGGCAGCGCTATGCCAATGTGCATCCTGGGTTTGTGCAGGTGCTCAATCAAATGTTGAGCTATCGACCGGGCGATCGCTATCAATCTGTGGCCGAGGTAGCTCAAGCGCTGCAAGCATTGACCCACCCGGCGGCGATGCCTCCAGCAATGCCACAATCCCTCGGGCAGCAGCCTTCACCCATGGGCCAGCCCGACCTGTATGCGGCAACGCAGCCGCCGACCCCAAACTCTACCCCCTTCTCAGAAGTGCAAACGGTGGCGATTGGGCGACGTCCAATTCCCACCACTACGGCTGGAGGCGGCGGTGCTGGTCGCACTCGCCACGCCGACCCATCAATTCCGCTGCCCAACCAACCATCATCTTCTCTCTGGGACAATCCCCTGGCAGTGATTGGGATGGGGATTGGGCTAGCCGTTGTGGCCGGAATCGCCTCCTGGGCGGTGGTCAGTGCCTTCCTCAACGTCAACAATGCGCCCACCCCGTCTCCGACTGTGACCGTTGCGCCGACGCTCACGCCTAGCCCCACTCCAACGGAGTCTCCGTCCCCGTCGCCCTCTCCTACTCCTACACCCTCTCCAGATCAACCCGTTGAGTTTGACCAGCGGTTGAATGTCAATCCTGGTTCTACCACGAGCACTCAGGGCAGCCTGCGAGGCAACCAAACCATTAACTATCTTGTGGCGATTGAGGAGGGGCAACGGCTATCGGCAACCGTAGAGGGCGATGGGGTGACGATGAACGTTTTAGCCCCAAATCGGCAGCCCGCAGATCAGCAATCTAGTCAGGTACTACGCTGGGACGGGCGCGCTGACTTCACCGGAGACTACATTGTCCAAGTCAAGCCTGTAGATGGGACAAATCGAACTGACTATACCCTAAACCTCAGTCTAGAAGACCGTCCTAGCCCATCACCATCACCCCAGCCATCGCCCGACCCCACCCCGCCTAGTCCGGAGCCAGGGGAGGTCAATATTCAGAGCAACTATGTCGATTTCTCGCCAGGTCAAGAGGCTCAGGAGGTATCTGCCCAAGTCGGTGCTAATTTGATCCAGCGCTACTTGGTTAACCTTCAACCGAATCAAACGATGACGGTAGACGTGGTTCAGGGCAATGTGCGGCTGCGGCTACGCGATCCAGACGGGCGGTCAATTGACGGGGCTTCAGGGCAATCGGCTCAAATTGGCCCAGGGCTACCTCAAGCGGGAGATTACCAAATTGATGTGCGAGCCAATCAAACTGTTAACTTTGTGATTCGAGTTAGTCTAACTAATTAATCTGAACTAATTAACCTGAACTAAATTAAGAGGAACCATCGGCTTGAGCGCGTTACTGATTGCTAGTACAGATTCGGATACAGGAAAAACGGTTTTAACCTCGGCGCTGGCGGCGTATTGGCAAACGCATTGTGCGGGGCGATCGCTGGGGATTATGAAGCCCGTACAGTCGGGAATAGGCGATCGCGAACTCTACATGCGCCTGTTTGCGCTCAATCAATCGCTTACCGAAATCAACCCGATTCATTTTGACCTGCCTCTGGCTCCCCCCATTGCTGCCGACAAGGAAGGGCGACGGATCAATCTGGAAACGGCATGGCAAGCGTTTGAAAGCTTGTCTCAAAAAAAAGATTGGGTGCTGGTAGAAGCACTGGGCAGCCTAGGTTCTCCCGTGACCTACGAGAGCACCGTGGCAGATTTGGCGTGGGATTGGCGGATTCCACTAGTGCTGGTGGTGCCTGTGAAGCTAGGGGCGATCGGGCAAGCAGTGGCCAACATCGCGCTGGCTCGACAGGCTCGCGTTCACATCAAGGGGATTGTGTTGAACTGTGTCGTGCCCTGTACCAAACAAGACGTCAAGGACTGGGCACCTGCCGACTTGATTCAATCGCTGACCCAAGTACCCATGCTGGGTCTAATCCCCCATCTGCCTGACCCCACCAATCTGGCTGATCTAACCAAGGTGGCATCAAATCTAGAATTAGAGCAGTTGATGCCCATTAGCTTTTAAACCACCGATCCCCAAATCTGCTGCAACAAGGCATAAAACGGCTCCCAGTTGTTCTCCACGGTGATCGGTTCCCAAATTGCTTCAATTTCGGGGCGCAGGATCACAATATTTGGGTTGTGATGGCTCAAACGCTTGGCCACGGCCTCCATCTCTGCTTCGGGGCAGGAATTGAGAGCCGTGTAGTAAGCCTGCCGCCACAGTTTGAAGGAACTTTCGAGGGCGATCGCCTTTGGCGAAATTGACTCAACGAAAATTTTGTCAATATCTGTCCGCCAGCTAGCCGCGAACTGCTGCCGCAGCGCCAGGAAAAAGTCGTGATAGCCAATTTGGGTCGATTGCAAAAACTGGATCGTTAGCTTCAGTAACTCCTCTGCTTGGGTCGCATTGAGGGTGTCAAAGCCCAGTCGATGCATCATGCGCTGACGGTAGGTAGCTAGATAATGCGCTTCAAATTGCTCCAACCCGGCAGTCATCTCTGCCCCACTAATCACAGCGCTGAGAGGAATTTGCAGCCGAGCCAGATTTTCGTAGCAAATCGCGGGTTGATTGGCGTAGCAATAGCGCCCTGCATAATCAAAGTAGGCTGCGGTAAATTGTGGATCATAGCGATCGATTAAGGCATAGGGTCCATAATCGAAACTTTCGCCCGTAATCGACATGTTGTCGGTATTGAGCACGGCATGGCAGAACCCCACAGACATCCACTGAGCCGCTAGCTCGGCAACACGCTGCACCAGTTCCGCATAAAAGCGCGCATCGCGATCGCGATCTGTGGCCAGATGCGGGTAATAGGTGTCAATCGTGTGATCTAGCAGTAGTCGAGTTAGATCGGGGCGTTTGAGGTAGTGTAGCCGTTCAAAGGTGCCAAACCGGATGTGCGATCGCTGCATCCGCACCATTACCGATGAGCGCGTCGGCGACGGTTCATCGCCGCGCCACAGCCCTTCCCCCGTTTCAATCAGGCTAAGACAGCGAGACGTGCGCACACCCAATACCGCCAACATCTCTGCTGCCAGCACTTCACGCACTCCCCCCTTCAGAGTCAGCCGTCCATCCCCGCCTCTAGAGTAAGGCGTAGGGCCCGATCCCTTCGTGCCAAAATCATACAGTTCACCATCGACTCCTCGCACTTGACCATAGAGAAAACCTCTGCCATCGCCCAATGCCGGATTGTATTGACCAAACTGGTAGCCGTGGTAGCGCATGGACAACAGCGGCACCCGACCGGCAAATTTGCCAAAAGCCTGAATAAATTCTGCATCGCTGACTAAGGCGGGATCGAGTCCTAGCGTGGGCAGCAGCCGATCATTGCGGAACCTTAGCGTGTGTTGAGGAAACTCTGCTGCCAACACCGGGTCAGAATAATCATCCCCCAATGTTTCAAACGCAGGTTCGTAGATCAAACTCAGAAACGGATTTGTCATCAAACAGTCAAAAAATGTGTAAATGCGCAGGCATTTAGCCCGATATAGATGGATTTAGCATAGTCAATTGTGGGTGTCAGGGGAAGCCGATCTTTTCTGATTGGGCGTTATTTTCAAATCTTCACGTATGTTTATCAAAAAAATGGGTCTAAAACCCTGCCCTTCTAGTGCGGCTTTTAGTTAGAATGGAAGCGGTTGAAATCCCCAAGGTGGGCGGTTGTGAAGCGGCTTTTAGTCGGCACCCTAGAACCTGAAAGCTTCTTGAAAGCACAAAGAAGGGTAGCGAAA
>CASBQX010000366.1 GCA_949127925.1 Synechococcales cyanobacterium PMM_0002 | reverse complement strand
GTCATCGCGAGCAGCACAGGTGCCCCCATCACCATCGCTTGCCGCTGCACCCCATCGGCCACAATCGCAGGCTGGTCGTCTAAGTCAGCGTCAAGCGATGGTGATGGGGGCACCTGTGCTGCTCGCGATGACTTGACCAAGTTGAGCAACGACAGGTCGAGGCGGGACTCGACAGATTGATCGACAAACTCTACAGGCGGGGAGAGGTCTGACGAAAAATCGTTGGCGATCGCCTCTAATAAGTGGTTCAGATCGGTGGTGATTGTAAAGGCAGCGGTTGCCAACGTCCGGTCTAGCCCAGCGCCTAGCCCAGCAGTCAGCACCACTTCACCCAACAGCAGCCGCGTCGGCTCGGTGTCGGGCACCTTGACTTCGACTGTAAACGGGTAGGGCAAGCTGCCACTCTCTAATGGCTGCTGCGCTGTTGCCACCACCTCCGCCGTTTGCGGATTGCGCAACGTTAGATGCAGGCAAGCAACTGGCATTGTAGACAGCGCCCCACTGGCATCGGCTGCCAATGGCTCAATGTGCCCCCTGACTTGCAGCATATGCCCCCAGGTCGCCACATGCAGCGTTTGAGCTAGCATCAGCTCTACCGCTGGGAACGGGTCTGGCTCTGCCTCCGTCGCGCTACCATCGACCGCAGGCACTTCAGGGAGTTCAGAGACTTGAGGGATTTCAGCAGCTTCGGGGATTTCAGGGACTTCAGGAATCGTAGAGATTTCAGGGGCAACAGGGGGAGTCGAGCCAGTTGCGTTGGCTTGCCTGCGCGGAGCGCGTATCGCCTCATCAGGGGCGCTACTCTCTGGATCGTCCATATCCCAATCACCCAATTGGTCTGAATCATGAAAGAGCACTTGCAGCCGTACCGCATAGCGCCAGCCCTCGCCAACCATATCCGACATCAGATCGCCAGTGCAGCGCAGCTCCCAAACGCCGGGATGGAGACGAGTAAACGGAATGACGACCACCAACCCATCTGGATTGGTTTGGCTGAGACGCTTTTGCAGCCGCTGCTTGGGGGGATGCGCCTCTAAATCAATGTGGCTTATACAAATTTCGACAGCAGAATTGACCCGGCTAGAGCGAGCCACCACGCGATAACGCCCTTCTAGCACCTCAACATCAGGGGATTCTAGCGGTAGCCAGGAGCGATCGCCCTCCTTCTGAATCAGAAATTCCCAAAACGCCATCTCAAACCTCGGTTTGCGTGGGGTAGAAGCAAAACCTTTAGCACAATAGCTCTAGATGCAGTCTCTTTTCCTATTGAAGCATGGTCTTAAGTGTAGCTATTGACTATAGCCGTGGGCTGGCTATCTGCGCAACCGATTCTGGATAAATAATTTCTATGCAAGCAATTTTAGCTATCCCAGCAATTTGGCATAGGTTGCTGGGCATGGCAGTGCCATGCCGGGTCGGGTCAGGGCATGGCACCGCCATGCCGGGTCGGCAAAGATGGGCGGGCAACACCCGCCCTACTGGTCACGCCCTACGGATTTGGAACTGCGCTGTCTATTTCAAAACATTAAATAAAACATTAAAAGCCATTTTTTAGTTAGCAGCTCGCTTTGCAGTGTGCTGTTTAGTAGCATAGGTAGGTTATTGATAAAGAAAAATACAACCTTAGGGTGATAAAGAGGCTGGGCAATGAGCTGGTTAAAACTAGATATGACCCAAGAAACGCTGCTGCTGATAGAGGGCGATCGGATTCTAGATCAAGTTATGTTAGAACCCCACAATGAAGCAGCAGCAGAGTACAAGCTAAAGGTGCCTTTCCAATGGTTCGATGGGAAAAATGATCCAGGTGCAATGGTTGTAATTGCACCACCTAAAACGCCTCCAACTGCATAAAAAGATTCTAGTCACAACGCCTCAGCGGTTGCAAACTCTAACATGTATCTGAACCGAACGGATACAGCAATTCACTCAAGTGTGTGAAGCCATTTGATATTTCAAGAGAACCGACATGACCTGGATCAAGCTCACCTCAAAAGCCCTTTATTTAATGGACGGAGATCGCTATCTGAATAAGGTAGATCTAGAATCTCGACCAAACCCCAACGAACAATCTATAGATCTGCCAATTAGCTGGTTCAAAAGCCCTGAACGACCCACCGGGATTGTAGTCGCACTTAAGCCTCAGCCGAACCGACCCCAGCGCTAGAACCCTCTCCCCCACCTGCCCCGCCGCAAGCCTCGCTGCTGGCCATCCACTTTGCCGCAGTCCCCAACCCGTGGAAAACTCCTGCCAAACCTCACCTACCCCTACTCGTCAAAGCGTTTCGAGACCAGGGCATTGTTCACCCTAATGTGTTGGCCTATGCTGCCGCCACCATTGGCCGAGAATCGAGCTGGAATCCTCGTGCAGCCAATACTAGCGATCGCGCCTCCAAAACAGGGTATCCCGGCGCTGGACTGGCGCAAATTACCTGGAAAGATCAACAAGCCTGCCCTGATGTTTGATCCCTACAGCGCGCTACGAGCAAAGGCAGCTTTCTATGTGATCAACCGGATGGTGCCACTGATTCAAGCAGGCAGCTACGAGTCGGCGGCAGGCATTTACAACGCAGGCAATCCTCGGTTCCGCTCTAGCTATACCCGCAACGTTGCCGCCGACACACTGAAGTGGATTCCTGTGTTTAAAGAGTAAGAAGGCGAAGTCTCCCACTCTACTGCTCTACATCCGCTCTAGTACCTGAATGCCCAACAGTGACAAGCCTAGCTTGATGGTGCGAGCCATCAGGTCGGCCAAAATTAGGCGCGAGGTGCGCTGCGGTTCTTCGGCTTGCAGGATGGGGCAGCGATCGTAGAATTGGTTGAATTTTTTGCTCAGTTCAAATAGATATTCACACAGTCGATTGGGCAACAGATCGGCGGCAACGGAGTCTAGCACTTCGTCGAACTGAAGCAGATATTTGGCTAGGGCTAATTCGGTTTCATCGTGCAGCAAAATGGGACAATCGGCTCCGAGGGCGCTGAAGTCGATGCCCCCTCTGCGGCTAATGCCCTGCACCCGGACGTAGGCATAGAGCATGTAGGGGGCGGTGTTGCCCTGTAGCGCCAGCATTTTGTCGTAGCTGAAGATGTAGTTGCTGGTGCGGTTTTGGCTGAGGTCGGCATATTTGACGGCACCCATGCCAACGATTTGAGCCACGTTGGCAATGAATTCCTCTGTTTCAACCCGCGCTTCTTCGACCAAACGGGTTTCCAGGTCGGCACGGGCACGGGCGATCGCCTCCACCAACAAATCTTGCAGCCGCGCGGCTTCCCCAGAGCGACTCTTCAGCTTTTTGCCATCTTCGCCCAAAATGCTGCCCAGCGGCGTATGGACAAACTCCACATCGTCGGTAATCCATCCGGCGCGTCGCCCCACCTGAAAAATTTGGGCGAAGTGGTTAATCTGTTCGGCTCCGACCGGGTAAACCACCCGCTGCACCCGATCGACCCCCACCCGATAGCGAATTGCGGCCAAGTCAGTCGTAGCGTAGTTATAGCCGCCATCTGTTTTCTGCACAATTAGCGGCAGCGGCTTGCCTTCCTTATTGGTAAAGCCGTCCAAAAACACGCACTGCGCGCCGCTATCTTCGACCAGCAGCCCCAGCCGCTTCAGTTCGACCAGCACATCGGCCAAAAATGGATTATAAAACGACTCGCCTCGCTCTTTAATCAAGGGCGATAGACCCATGACATCGAACAGTTTGAGATTGGTGCGATTCGACAGATCGCAGACAATTTTCCACGCCTGAATGGTCTCTGGATCTCCGGCCTGGAGCTGGACGACTGAAGTGCGGGCGATCGCCTGAAACGCCTCATCCCCATCGAAGCGCTGTTTGGCCTGACGATAAAACATAGCCAGATCAGCCAGATCTAACGACCCAGTAGTCAACGCTTCGGGGTAGGCTTCGCGCAGGTAGGCAATTAACATGCCAAACGGAGTGCCCCAGTCGCCAATGTGGCTGAGCCGCAGTACGTCGTGTCCCAAAAATTCCAGGATGCGGGCAAGGCAGTCGCCAATGATGCAGGGACGCAAATGCCCAACGTGCATTTCTTTGGCAATGTTGGGACTAGGGTAATCGACAATCACCCGCTGGGGCTGCGGCGTGGAGCCGATCCCCAGACGCGGATCGGCCTGAATTGCTTTCAGCTGCGCTTCAATGTAACTCGGCTTGAACCGCAGATTGACGAAACCTGGCCCCGCCACGGTAGGCGGTTCGCAGAGATCTTCGACCTGCAACTGCTGCACAATCTGCTCGGCGATCGCCCTCGGTGCCTGCCCCAGCCGCTTAGCCAACGACATCGCCACATTAGCCTGATAGTCGCCAAACTTCGGGTTGCTGGCCGCAACCAAAATCGGGTCAGTTCCGGCTAAATCATCGCCAAAGGCGGCAACTAATGCCTGGTCGAAGCGGTCTTTGAGTTGGGCGATCGTGGAGTTCATGGAAGCTCGTTAAGGTCTTTGAGTCAATCATCCGCACTGCTCAGTATAGAAGCTAACGCCAATCGTTAGGCCAGCACCCGGAGACTTAAACGCTCTTTGAGCCTTGCGATCCCTTATCCAGCAGTCGCTTCATGTTCTCCGTCAATCCGATCGCCTCTAGCTCCACCATCGTAAACCAGCGGGCATCGGCAGCATCGGAACCTGAACTGAGGGGCTGGTGGGTGACCCAGCAGAGATAGCGCAGATCAAAATGTTGATGTTTGGGCTGGGTCGCGGTAGCTGGGATGGAGTGGACATCAAGATCAAATAACGCAGCGCGCGATCGCTCAATCTCCAGCCCCAGCTCTTCCTTCGCTTCCCGTAAGGCCGTGCTCAATCCATCACACTCCCCAGCTTCAGGATGACCACCGGGCTGCAACCAGCGCTGCGC